>CAMAUY010000009.1 GCA_945861565.1 Akkermansia muciniphila | reverse complement strand
ATGGCTTCAAGAAGCCATGCGCTTACTTTCAAGCGTGGCCATTGTGAAAAATCAGCCGAGTTCTCAATATCCCGCCTGCCTATTGTTCTTCCGCGGGTCCATCCTTCAACCAATCCGGCCAATCCACTTTTCTTGAAACTGCCCTGAGTGCGCGCTCGACGTCACGCGCGCCGCTTGTGCCTTGAAGGGAATCAAGATCCAATGCGAGTTCGGTGGGGAAATCGGACGCCCCGCCGAGGGGCGTTTCGGCAAGGCCCTGCCTGAAGAGGCGATTAACTTCTGTGCGGGGATTTTTTCTCGGGGCGGAGTCATTTTCAGCGGCGCCGGCGGAGGCCGCTATGTATACGACGTCCGATCGCGCTTCGATCTGTTCTGCAAACTTAGCCCGATCGTCGTCCATCCCGAGCTCACGGGTTCGGGGCGGATGCGGCCGGGACATACGACGGGCTTAAATATTCTCGTCGTGCGTGAGGGAACCTCCGGGTTGTACCAAGGACATTGGGAAACCACTCAGCGTCCCAAGGAGGGCCGTGTCGGGAGCCACACGTTTTGCTACTCCGAAACCCAGGTCCGGCGCGTGGTCCAGGTCGCGGCACGGATCGCCGGTAAGCGGCACCGTCGGTTGGCCGTGATCTACAAGGAATCCGGCGCACCCAGCATCAGTGCGCTGTGGCGGGACTGTGCCAGTGAAATTGCGGCCACGAACGGGATCGACTGTTCGTTTCTGGACATCGACTACGCCGCCTATCGATTGATCCAGCACCCGCTCGAATTCGACGTGATCGTGGCTCCGAATCTTTTTGGTGACATTCTGTCCGATCTCGGCGGTCTCCTGCTCGGATCCCGGGCGTTGACCTACGGAGGAAATTTTTCTGCAACCGGGACCGCCTTTTATCAAACGAACCATGGCGCGGCCTACGACCTCGCCGGTTCGGACCGCGCTAACCCGGTCGGACAAATTCTTGCCGCCGCGATGATGGTACGAGAGAGCTTCGGGTTCGGCGACATCGCCGACTCCATCGAGGCGGCGATCCGCGCTGTTTGGAAGGATGGCTGGCGCACCGTTGACTTGGCTGAGGGGGCGGACCGTGTGGCCGGAACTCGACAAATGACTGATCTCGTAATCGACGCGCTGCATGCCCGAACGGTTGCTTGATGAGTGCCCAGGCCTTCAACTCTGAGGGAGTGGCAGGCGACGGCACCGTCGGAGCTTCCCCGTTCGAGTCGGTGGGCACCGTGTTTGAACAGCAGGTGCGGTTGAATGGGGGCCGGATAGCCTGTAGGGTCGTCGTCACTGCACGCGGCTAGCGTAGCCACGCCATGAGTCCCAATGCTCCCACTGCCGGGCAACTCAGCACGGGAAAGCCCGGGGCTGCCGCGCCGTCCGTTGTCGCTAGCGGACTGGAACGTTGGGCGCGCGACACACCCGACAACCTCGCTGTCTGTGATGTCCGTCGTTCGATGACCTTCGGCGAACTCGGCAGCCTTGCCGCAGCGCTGGCCGGACGCCTCGTCGGGTCGTCGCCCACCGGCCAGGTGGATCAGCCGTCCTGGCTGCCGGTGGTCGTCGACCGCTCGGTCGAGGCTGTCGTCGCACTGCAGGGGGTCATCCGAGCAGGCAGGCCCTTCACGCCGATCGAGGCGACGCTGCCCAAGGACCGTGTCGCCCAACTGTTCGCACGCCTCGGCCACCCCACGGAGGCGGTGGTCGCCGACCCCGCGTACTCGGCGTTCCTGCCCGCCGGTGTGCGGCCGATTCTCGCGTCCGGGCACGAGTCCGGCGGGGCGGCACCGGTGGCGGTCGCACCCGGGGATCCCGGTCTGGTGGTGTTCACCTCCGGCTCCACGGGGCGCCCGAAGGGCGTGGTGCGGCGTTGGTCGGCCTTCGAACGCTCGGCGCAGAGCGAGGAAAATCGCGGCGCCGCTCGCGATGGACTCCCGTCACGTCATGGTCAGCTGCGGCCGTTCAGCTTCTCAGGGGGTCTCGGCCGGCTCCTGACCATCGCAACGGGCGGGTCCCTCCACATCATCGACCCCAGTTCGGTCGACGCCGATTCGTTGCTCGACTGGCTCGACCACCACCAGATCGACGAGCTCAGTCTCGGGACCACGCTGGCGGCCGTGTTGTTGAGGGCCGCGAACGGTGCGAGGCGCCTGGGTTCGGTCACCTGGATCAGAACGGGGGGAGAGGCGCTCAGCTATGAGTTGGTGGCCCCGCTTCGTGCCCTGGCGGCGCCGACGGTCACCATCGGCACGGGTTTCGGGTCCAGCGAGTCGGGTCCGGCGATGCGCTACGTCGTCGGCCCGCAGGATCCCATCGGCGAGGGTCGCGTACCGATGGGTCGCCCGACCGAGCCGTGGCGCATTCGGCTAAGTCCCGTCGACGGCGGGGGTTCGTCGAACCAACTGGTCGTCGGCGACCCATGCGCGTTGTACTACCTCAGTGAGCCCGAGCTGACGGCGAAGCGTTTCATCATCGACGGTGAGGGGATGCGGTGGTGGCTCAGCGGTGACATTGTGGTGATCGACGGCGACGGCCTCTACCACCACCGTGGCCGCATCGACGAGATGGTCAAGATCAACGGCATGCTCGTCGGGCCAAGCGAATCCGAGGAGGCGCTGCGCCTCATCCCGGGCATCGGCAATGCGGCCGTTCTGCCGCACCGGACCCCGAACGGCAAGACACGTCTCGTCGCACACCTCCGCGTCGACGACCCGACGTTGACACCCGAAGCCGTACGAACACAGCTCGAAGCGAGACTCCCGAGGCACCTGATGCCGGCGCTATTGGTTCGCCACGACGAACTGCCGCGCAACGAGCGCAACAAACTCGACCGCACCGCGCTGCGGTCGAGCCAGCTCACACGTTGGCGGAGCACAGCGCCCCGCGAGGAGATGTCGGAACTCGAGTGGTGGCTGGTCGATCAGGTGGCCCGCCTGCTTGATCTCGGTGACGTGGGCCCTGACGACGATGTCTGGAGTCTGGGCCTCGACTCGCTCGGCGCAGTTGAGCTCTGCGCGATCGTGTCGGATGCAGACCTGGGCGAGCTCGATCCAACGGCGTTGCTGGAATGCCGCTCGGCGGCAGCGTTTGCGAAGCGACTCGCCGAGGGTCCGGCAGTCTCGTCGACGACAGCGGTCGAGCTCAATGCCATGGGCTCGCGCCCGGCGCTGTTCGCGATCCCCGGTGGCGGCGGCACCGCGCTGACGTTCCGTGCGCTCGCGCAGTCGCTTGGCGACGAGCAGCCGCTTGTGGTGATCGAACCGCAGGGCCTTCACCGGCCGGGAGAGCCCGATCGTACGATTGCAGCGCATGCCTCCAGCGCACGATCCGTGATCGAGCACCGACTCGAGCCCGGAGCTCCGTGCGTGCTGCTCGGCTACTCGGCGGGCGGCACGGTCGCCTATGAGATCGCCCAACAGCTCCACGCCTCCGGACGACCTGTGCACCTC
The DNA here is from genome assembly GCA_945861565.1 of Akkermansia muciniphila. GTDB lineage: Bacteria > Verrucomicrobiota > Verrucomicrobiia > Limisphaerales > UBA9464 > SIBK01. The sequence goes on along the minus strand of CAMAUY010000009.1, from coordinate 77,984 downwards.
GTGCTGCTCGACGCGGCGCCCGGCCGACGTAAGGGCGGCAACCCAGATCCCGACAAGCAGCCGCAGCGCCTCGCTCAGAAGATCCGTGCCCGCACCCTCCGCGAGGCCGTCGGGGCCGTGCCGCACGGTGTCGACGCCCGGCTCTCACTGCTGCGCGTGAAGCTCATCGCGTTGCGACCCGGTAAGCCGAGCAAGAGTGTCCTGCGCTACCGTGCGTTCCAGTACATCCTCGGCCGGGCGATGGCCGACTACGAGCCGGCACGTGCTGCGTTCCCGGTGACGCTGCTGAAGGTGGCGGGCAACGACGTCGACCGGCGGTGCCGGCCCCTCGTCGCCGATCTCGACGTGCACCCGGTGGGTGGCGACCACCGCTCGATGCTCCTCCCGCCCTACGTGGCAGGCCTCGCCGCAAAGGTCGCCGCTCTCGTCGATCGGGTATTCGATTCGTAATCCAGTGGTGGGTCCGCCGTATTCAGAAGCTCCATGGCGGGGGATGTAGGCCACTCCGCAGCCGAAATTCGACCGAGTTGGACAAAAAATCGGCTTCGCGGCTTGAGTCACGGCCGGATTCAGTCGAGTTTCACGCCCATCATTTCATGAAACTCGCAGACATGGCCTGGCCGGCCGTCCAAGCCCTCGACCGAAATACCCCGGTCGTGATTCCTGTCGCTGCGCTCGAGCAGCATGGTCATCACCTTCCCCTCTTTACCGACAGCCTCCTGCTCGGGGAAATCGTCCGCCGGGTCGAATCCATCCTCAGTAATCGTATTCTGGTGGTACCCCTGACGTGGCTCGGAAACTCCGACCATCACATGGACTTCCCCGGAACCCTATCGGCACCGCCCCGAACCTACCTCGACTCGCTGTGTGGGCTCGCGGACAATCTGGTGGCACATGGATTTCGGCGCTTGGTTTTTCTGAATGGCCACGGCGGCAACGATACTCCGGGTCGGCAGGCGGTTTTCGAATTACGACAGAAGTATCGGCAGCGATCCGATCTGCTCTTTCTCTTCGCGACCTACTGGCACCTCGGCGGCTCGCCCTGGGAAACCGATCCCACCCTGGTTCAACGCCAGATGGGCCACGCCTGCGAATGGGAGACCTCGATGATTCTGCGCCTGTCGCCAACGCTGGTGGGGGAACATCGCTCGCTCGCGCCCGTGGAACCTGGGACTCCATTCGAACCCGCGGTTCGTGGTTGGATTACAAAAGACCGCAGCGTCCCCGGCCATATCGGGAGACCCCACCTTGCTACTGCCGCGAAGGGTGAGGTCTTGTTCGAGACGTTCGCGAAAAGCTCGGTCGCCTTGCTCGATCGGGTCTGCAATTGGGATGGGCGTTCTTGGAATGGATAGACCGCGATGACTCCCTCCCGAAGCGCGATTCGCCGGATCCTGCCGCAATGATGAACGAACAACCCTCCCGGTCCCCCACCTGGAAATGGTGGATCTGCGGCTTATTGCTGCTGGCATCGACGATCAATTATATGGATCGCCAGACGCTCGCCAACGCGTCGGTGCGCATCACCCGTGAATTCTCCCTAAACCAGGAGCAGTATGGAAATCTTGAACTGGTCTTCGGCTGGGCATTTGCCGCCGGCTCGCTCTGCTTCGGATGGATTGTGGATCGTTACCCCGTCCGCTGGGTCTACCCGACGGCACTGCTGGGGTGGTCCCTGATGGGCTGCGCCACGGGTTGGAGCCAGTCCTATACGAGCCTTCTTGGCTGTCGCATGCTCCTCGGCTTCTTCGAAGGCGGTCACTGGCCTTGCGCCATCAAGACGACCCGTCTCCTCCTCGAAGCGAAGGATCGCTCCATGGGCAACAGCGTCCTCCAAAGCGGAACGTCAATCGGTGCCATTCTGACTCCGCTCTTGATGCGGTGGCTTTTGACCGAGGAACCCGGCAGTTGGCGAGGGGCATTTCAATTGATCGGCCTCGGGGGATTGACCTGGTTGATCGCCTGGTTTGCACTCGTGCGACGCCGGGATCTCGACGAACCCGCCACCGAACAACCGGACGGGACGCACCCCGAGCCGCATTCAATCACCCGTTGGCTCTTTAGCCGACGGATGTTGGTAGTTATGGTGGTTATCGCGCTGATTAATACTGGGTGGCAAATCCTACGGGCTTGGTTGCCGCGCTTTCTTCAACAGGGTCGCGGCTACTCCGAGTCGGAGGCTCTCTATTTCAATTCACTTTTCTATATTGCAACCGACGTGGGCGTGATCGGGGCCGGTGCCGCCACGATTTGGCTCTATCGCCGCGGATGGACTATTCACGGGGCGCGCCAGACGGCATTTCTCGGCTGCGCGCTGCTGAGTGCGCTCACCCTGGCACTCGTTCAGCTCCCGCGCGGACCGTTGTTGCTGGGCGGACTCTTGTTCGTCGGTGCCGGTGCTCTCGGCGTATTCCCCATTTACCATGCGCTGACGCAAGACATCTCACGGCGGCACCAGGGAATGGTCAGCGGCCTCGGGGGGGTCGCCGCGTGGGCTCTATCTCCCGCACAAAAGTATTTCGGGCGACTGGTGGATCGCACGGGCTCCTTCGATTTGGGGTTTGCCATCGTTGGTTGCCTGCCATTACTCGCTTTTGTTGTCCTTTGGCTGTTCTGGCCCAAGAAGCCAGCACCCGGTGAGGACGCCTGTTGATCCCGTTTGGCCCAGCCTACTTCACGGTTTTGCCCGCAGCTGTGCGATCTTTGCCTGAAGCGCTTCGCCAAGATCCTCCTGCAAGAAATAGGCGTCCCGGGTACCATCCGTACCCCAACTGTGGATGAAGAGCATCTGCTTGAATATCACCCAGCGAACCGATCAATCGATTCGCATCCATACGGTTTTCAAGTGAGCCGGTTCGTCGCGGTGAACCGGAAAATCCGGCGGTTGGGGAATGTACAATTCCTTCCGAATCCGGCGACCCGTTGACGCGATCGCATCGCGGAGCGTTCGGAGGAATTCGTCGGCGGAAACTCGCGCCGCATTCGTTGACGACAGAAGCACCCCTCCCGAACTCAGGACCGAGAGCGCCGATCGGACCAAAATTCCATAGTCCGATTCCGCCCGAAAGACCCCATATTCCTTGGATCGAGAAAACGTGGGCGGATCCAACACCACGACTCCGAACTTTCGTCCCTTGCGGGAAAATCGGTGCAACCAATCGAAGGCGTCGCCGTGGATAAACTCATGACCCTGCGGATCGATTCCATTTCGCAGAAAATTGCGATGTCCCCAATCGAGATATTTCCGGGACAAATCCAGGCTCGTCGTCCGGGCGCCCCCCCGCGCTCCGCAGACACTGAACCCACAGGTGTAGGCGAAGCAGTTCAGGATTTCCCGCGAAGCAATTTCCGAATCCCAAAGCGGAAATCCCCCCCCCACATGACCCGTCAGGAGACGGCGTCGGTTGTCCCGTTGATCCAAAAATAATCCCACACTGTAACCCTCCTGAAAACTGAGTTCGAATTGAACCCCGTTCTCGCGCACCACGAAAATCTCGGACGCAATCTCACCGCCCGCATGGCGTGGCGACAATTCGACCGGCCGTCGCTCCTGCATTCGCCGCTCCAATTGTTTGACATACCATCCGCGCGTCCCAGGCGGCATTGACCTCGCTACCGGCACCCGCTCCTCCGACTGCACCAGAGCATACGAATTGAACCGATCGATATAACAGCCCGGCGCATTGTCGGCAGCCCCATGCACCCAGCGGAATGAATCCGTCTCTCGCAGATCAATCAGCGCCCGCCGCAATCCCGCACCGGTCGGTTCGCCAAAATCAACATCGACTTGGAAGACCGCCTCGTGTTTCTCCCGCGGATGGGTGAACCGCAGTTCCGCCGCGTGCAACCGGACCCGGATGGAGGGTGTACCGCCGTAGAGGGAATCGCCCAGGATGGGAAAACCGCGCTCCGCGGCGTGAACTCGAATTTGATGCGTGCGCCCAGTGATCGGCTCCGCCTCGAGCAAAGTCGACTCCGATTTGCGCAGCAGCACGCGAAACCGAGTCTCCGCGGACTCGGCATCCGCGGCACCAACAGCCGCCTGGTACCGCGCGCCGGCGCGCCGGATGGGAGTGCGCACCGTGAAATTGTCCCCGACCACCGCACAGTCTGTTTCCAAGATATACCGCTTCCGCACTTCGCGGCGGGTGAACTGCTCCGTGAGGGAGTGATTTGCCAACGCCGTCTTACCGAAAACAAGCAGTCCGGACGTCTCCTTGTCGAGTCGATGGAGAATCGCCAACGTCGCCCATCGGGGCTCACGATTGCGGAGCCACTCATAAATGCCTTCACCCGCGTAGGGCGACGGTGCATGGGTATTCCATCCGGGAGGTTTATTGACGACGAGGAGGTGTTCGTCCTCGTGGAGGATACACGGCGGAGCGGGCAATGCGAGATCCGGGATCACGAGACCAAGTAAGCCGGCGACGCTTTCACCAAAACTGCCAGGCACCTTTTGCGACCACCCAGATCGCGAGAAGGAAGTTCGTGACGGCATGTGCCGTCATGGCTTCTCCGAGTCGTCCGCGGCGAAGCACGAGGGCTTGGTAGGCCATGGCGCAGAGGACGCCCGCGAGCCATTCATTGTGAGAGAATCCAAAAAGTGCAGCGCAGACAAAAAAGCTGACGGGGTGCCACCGTTGCAACGAAACCGAGGTGAAATCTGGATTTACTATATAGCGGTAGATAAACGACCGATAAAAAGTCTCTTCGAGCGGCGGAACCACCAGTGCGGAACCGAAGGCTCGCACTCCGACAAACAGCCAACCGAGCGCCGCGTTGCCGGCAAAAAACGTCAATGGATTCCAGGGCAAGTCACCCGGCTTGGGCTGGCTTAGCCCCAGTTTCACAAACAAGGCGTCCAGCTTGGGAACGTACGGATCCAGTCCGACCCAAAGGGCAAACACCGCCACGCCCACCAGCACCCCTTCCACGTTGATCTGCCACCGCATTTCGGACACCAGCGGATACATCACCCAGATCATCCAGACCCCCAGTAATGTCTTCGCCAAGTAAATCCAATAGCGAGAGGCCTCTCCCGCGGTTCCTTGCAGAGCCGTCAGGCCGAGAAAGATCACAAATGGCAGTACGCGTGCCATCCACGGAGAGGTGCCTAGAAACGATGTAAACATTCTTTTCACAAAAGACGAAGACCCGTTCACCGGTCAGTATTCCTTGCGAAGATGACTGGGCAGAATACCCAATTCGGCTCGATACTTCGCCACGGTTCGACGGGCAATCATGATCCCCTTCGCCTTCAACGCATTCACGATCACCTCATCGGATAACGGGGCTGTCTTATCCTCGGCGGCAAACATGGCTTCAATGGCCGTCTTAACCGTGGTGTTCGAAACGGAATCGCCCGAGGTTGTCCGGACGCCGGAGGTGAAGAAATACTTCATCTCAAACAGGCCGCGGGGTGTTTGAATGTATTTCCCCGAAACCGCTCGACTCACCGTGGTTTCATGAACGCCCACGACCTCCGCCACCTGATTCATGGTCAGCGGCTTCAGATGCGCCGGCCCCTTTTCCAGGAACTCGCGCTGTTGGTTCACGATCTCCTGGGCGATTCGCCCGATCGTGTCCTGCCGCTGGTGGATGCTTTTAATGAGAAACTTTCCCGCTCGAATTTTTTCCCGGATATAGTCGCGAACTTCGGTCGACGTTTCGCTCTGGGCGAGGAGATCCTTATAGTGATTGCTGATCCGGAGGTGTGGCACCAGCTCGTTATGTGTTTGCACCGTCCAGTCCGCGCCACTGCGGGAAACCGTCACCTCCGCCGTCACGTATTGATTGTTGTCCGGCGAAAAATCACCCGCCGGGTGCGGATCCAACTGAGCCACGTGTTGCGCCGCCGTCTGGATGTCATCGACCGGACGGCCGAGGGCGCGAGCAATGTCCGGGAAACGCCGGCGACCGAGCGCTTCGAAGTGGTCGCTCAAGATGCGATATTCGAGTGACTCCGTCTTCCCGGCCCGCTCGAGCTGCAACATCAAGCACTCCCGCAAATCTCGGGCTCCGACTCCGGGCGGATCCAATGTCTGAATCGTCTTCAGCACCGTCTCCAGCAGGTCGATAGCGATTCCAGTAGAAAATGACAGTTCCGCGACACCCGATTGGAGGTAGCCGCGGTCGTCGATATTGCCCACCAGCATTTCTCCAACCGACTGCTGATCGGGCGGGAGGTCGGCTAGGCTGAGCTGTTCGAGGAGATTCTCCTGGAGGGAACTGCCCGCCACAATGGAATCGAACATGTGCTGACGACGTTCCTCATCCTCGGGACCCGCACGATTGATCATGTTGCTCTGGGAAAAGTGGTCCCGCCATTCCTGGTCCATCTGCAGCAAGCGCTGCATTTCCACATCCAGGCGGTCGACGGGCTCGTCGGTCGGCTTCTCCGTGGCTGGATCATACTGAGTGTCCGCCGGCGGTTCCGTCGGGTCGGCCGGATTTGACTCACCGTCCGAGGAAGGATCTTCGCGGCCTTCGTCGGGATTTTCCTGGACCGCGGATTCTTCCAGAACGGGATTCTGCTGCAATTCTTGCTCGATCATGGCCTTCAGTTCCATGACCGGCGCCTGCAACAGCGCCAGCGATTGCTGGAGCTGCGGCGACAGCACCATCTGCTGGGAAAGCCGTTGCGATTGCTGCAAGCCGTGCGACATCGATGCCCCGAGCATACAGCATGCCAGGATCAGGACAAGATTCTGATGCAATCCTACGATTTCAACGGCAAGTCTTTGCGCGGGAACAACGGCACGGGGTCTCCCGTCTCGTGCCCGACCTGCAAACCACCCCAGGCAGAATTTCGCCACCGGCTGGGCTCGCCAGACACTCTCAATTGCGCATAGATCCGCTCCGCGGTGTCCGGAATAAACGGCCAGAGAACGACCGCCAACACCCGGCAACTCTCGGCCAGATTGTACAGCACCTCGTCCAGGCGCCCCGCCTGGGCTGGATCCTTTGCGAGACTGAACGGCTTGGTCTGTTCCACGTATAGGTTCGCTCGGTTGACCAGAGTCCACACCGCCGCCAGCCCCGCTTGGAGCCGATTTTCACGCAGGCATTGCTCCACCCCCCGCACGGAGTTCTCGGCGTCGATCGCTAATTCTTTCGATACCACCTCAATCCGGCCCGACCGATATTTTCGCAGCATCGAAAGGGATCGGTTCACAAGATTGCCCAAGCCATTCGCTAACTCGGCGGCATAGCGCTGACGGAATCCCTCATCGGTCCAATTGCCGTCCGGCCCAACATCCAACTCGCGGACCACGTAATACCGGAACGCATCGACGCCCCACTCCTCTACGATCGCAACGGGGTCCACAACATTTCCGGTGCTCTTGCTCATTTTCTGACCGTCCTTTTGCCAAAACCCATGTACCAGGATCTGACGCGGCAGCGAGAGCCCAGCCGCCCGGAGCATGATGGGCCAATAAACGGCGTGAAACTTGAGTATGTCCTTGCCGATGACCTGCAGATCCGGCGGCCAGATGGCGGTGGTCGTCCGTGTCAAACCCGAGATCGATGCGGTTGCCGGATCTCCCTTCGACGCCGGAACGCTGAGATAGTTTACCAGCGCGTCAAACCAGACGTAATTCACGTAGTCCGGTGCAAACGGAATCGGTATTCCCCAGCTCAAGCGCGAGGCCGGCCGGCTGATGCAAAGGTCCTCGAGCGTTTCCGACCGCAGAAAACCCAGCACTTCATTGCGCCGATACTCCGGGTGGACAAACTCCGGATGATTCTCCAGATATTGCGCCAGCCATTCCTGATGCCGCCCCATCCTGAAATACCAGTTCTCTTCCACCAACTCCGTCACCTCGCCGTAGGCCGAATCCCAGGTGCCGTCGGGAAGGCGGTCCTTGTCGGTTAGGAACGTCTCCTGCCGCGCCGAATACCAACCGCGGTACGGTGCCTTATAGATGTCCCCCTGCCCATGCAGCTTCGTGAGCAGGGCCTTGACCACCTCCTGATGACGCGGCTGGGTCGTTCGCACAAAATCATCGTTGGAAATGTTTAGCCGCTCGACGAACGACTGCCATTGAGTGGCCAACTCGTCGCAATAGACCTGGGGGGACATTCCCCTTTCCGTCGCCGCCTGCTGCACCTTTTGACCGTGCTCATCCAGGCCGGTGAGAAAAAATACCGATTCACCTAGGCTTCGATGCGCCCGGGCAATGATATCCGCGACGATTTTTTCATAGGCGTGCCCCAGGTGCGGAGAGCCATTCACGTAATCGATCGCGGTGGTAATGTAGAACTCTTTTTGCATCTCGCTCATCCGAGACTGGCGCAGAGCCGCGCCAAAGTCCAACAGCCGTTCGGTCGAAGTCCCCCTACCCTCGCGCTCGCACCGCGGCAAGATCCTCCTCAATCTGCGCCTTCAACGCGGAGAGAGTTGCAAACCGCCGCTCCGCCCGCAGCAGTTCGATTACCTGGATCTCCAATTCCCGCCCATACCAGTCCCCCGCCGCATCCAACACGTGGGCTTCGGCGCGTAATTCCGTGCCCCCAACCGTCGGCCGCATCCCAAGATTCAATGCCACCCGGTATTCCACTGCGTCAATCCGGGTCCGGCCCGCGTAGACCCCGTTTGGCGGCAGTGCCCGGCCGCGCACATCCAGATTCGCCGTCGGTACGCCGAGCTGCCGTCCGATTTGATCGCCACGCTGGACGATTCCCGCCAGGCTGTAGGGGCGACCCAGCAATTCCGCCACGTGGGACAAATCACCCTGTCGCAACACCTCGCGGATCCGGGTGCTGCTGACCACCTCGCCGCCCACACTAATTTGCGCGAGACCGTGTACGCGAAATCCCCGTTCGCTCCCCAGCCGGCGCAGCAGGTCCAGGCTACCACTTCGGTCCCGACCAAATTCAAATCCCTCACCCACACTGAAACTTCGGAGTGACCCAAAGTCCCGAACTAAATGGAGGGCAAACTCCTCGCCCGTTTGGTTCCGCAATGCCTCATCAAACTTGAGCACCAGGGCAACATCAACCTCCATGCCCGCTACCGCCCGGAGACGTTGGGACAAGGTCTGCAGCAATGCGGGAGCGCGATCCGGACGGACGACCGCAAGCGGATGGGGGTCAAAGGTCAGGGCTACCGTCAATCCGCCGAGACGCTGCGCGTCGAGCACCGCCTGGCGGATGACGTGCTGATGCCCCAGGTGCACCCCATCGAACATGCCGAGCGCAACACAGATCGGCCGACCGCAATGGCTCAACTCCGAGGGATCAATGATCGACCTCATTCGTAGCTCCGGAGTTTCAGATAAGGGATCACGTGCCGCGCCAACTCCGTCTCCTTCATCGCCAACGCCGTATCGAGTGGCAAGGCATCGGCCACGTCAAACTTGCCCGAAGCAAGCCGGCGCAATCCCAGGAGATGCGCACCGCAGCCGATCCGCTGTCCAAGATCGTGAGCAAGCGACCGGACATAGGTCCCCTTGGTGCAGGCGACGCGAAACTTGCCGATCGGTTCGGCGTAGGCTGTGAATCGGTAGGTGTAGACGTGGATCATCCGTGCCTTCCGTTCCACTTCGATCCCTTTCCGCGCCATTTTATATAAAGGCACCCCTTTGATCTTCACCGCACTGACCATCGGCGGCACCTGTTCGCGATCGCCCACGAACGCAGACGCCTCTTCGTTCAACTGCTCCACCGTCAGTGGCGGCACCGGCAAAGACCCGGTCAGCTCCCCATCCGCATCGTAGCTATCAGTCGTTTCCCCGAACTTGATTTCCCCTTCGTACACTTTGTCGGCGGCCATGAATTTTTCGGAAAACTTCGTTGCCGGCCCCAGCACCAAGATCAGGAGGCCGGTTGCTGCAGGGTCGAGCGTGCCGCAATGGCCCACTTTCTTCAGATAAAAATGGCGTCGAACTTCATCGACAACATCGTGAGATGTCATCTTCGCCGGCTTGTCGATTAACAAGGCGCCATCCAATGGAGAAAACTGCTGCATATGAAAATTTTCGAATAAATTACCCGCCGGAGCGATGCCATTACCGGTTCAATACCCGGCGCGTCAAGGTCTACCATGAACCGACTCCTCACCCCGCCCGCTCCTCCGCCTCCATCGGGCTATCCGCGTTTCGTCGCCAATACCGCCCTTAAAAATCGTCCCGTGTGCCCGTTCTCGCATTCGGCCACCCGTTCGGGAGTTCCACACACCACCAACTCGCCTCCCTGATCCCCCGCCTCGGGTCCGAGATCGACGATCCAATCCGCACACCGGATCAATTCAAGATTGTGTTCGATGACTAGCACGGAGTTGCCCGCATCGACCAAACGCTGAAATACCGACACCAAGATGCGCACATCCTCGAAATGCAGCCCCGTCGTCGGTTCGTCGAAAAGAAACAAGGCAGGCTTTGCTCCCTCCCTCGCGGCACTGGAAGCGCTGCCTCGACGCCCCCGAACCCCGGATCCCTTGGCTTCGACGGCCGAGTCCGCGTCCGAGAGGTGCCGGGCCAGTTTCAGCCGCTGACTCTCTCCACCGCTCAGCGTATTGATGGGCTGGCCCAACCGCAAATAGCCAAGCCCAACCTCCACCAGCCAACCCAGCCGGCTCACCGCCCGTCCCGCCGGCTTCGAATCGACAAATCGACGCAAAAACCCAATCACCTCATCCACCGACGCTTCCAGTAAATCCGCAATGCTTCTGCCCGCAGACTCTTCCTCCCCGGAAACCGCCCCGGGCACGACGCGAACCTCGAGGATGTGATTCCGATAGCGACGTCCATTGCACTCCGGGCATCGCACAAAAACATCGCTCAAAAACTGCATCTCAATCTTTTCAAAACCCGCTCCTCGACACCGTTCGCATTGTCCTTGCGCGGAATTGAAACTAAAGGCGCTCGAATTCAATCCACGCTCGCGGGCACCTTCGGAGGCCGCAAAAAATTCGCGGATATCTTCAAAGGCTCCCAGATAGACCGCTGGATTGGATCGAGGCGTCCGCCCCAGCGCCGACTGATCCACGAGCACCACTCGCCCCATGTTCTCACGCCCAGAGATCCTCGCGGCCCCCGCCACCTCGGCGCGCTCTCCCTGAACTCGTTCATCGGGTACCGCATCGTCGCCTGCCTCCCTTTCCTCACTCGCTTCTGAAGCCTCCGCCTGAAGGCACGGAAGCAAGACGTCCCGGATCAGCGTAGTCTTGCCGGAACCGCTCACGCCCGTGACACACACGAATCGGCCCAATGGAATATCGACCGTCAAATTCCTCAAGTTGTGGGCGTTCGCCCGTTCGATCTGCAACCACTTCATCCGGGTCGCCTGATGTCGATCGGGCGACGCCGCACTGACATCGTTTAAGACCAGGGGATCGGCTGACTTAGCCCGAGCGCGGGACGGCGGCGGGACGGGACGCCGCGCCGTCAACTCCATCGGTCTCCGCCCCAGCAGGTAGTCCGCCGTGAGTGACTCCGTGGCCAATTCGAGCTGCGATGCCGGACCATTGAAGACGATTCGCCCACCGGTTTCACCATGCCCGGGCCCCAGATCGATCAGTCGATCGGCGGCCCGCATCACACCCGGTTCATGCTCCACCACCACCACCGTATTCCCGGCCGACCGCAAGCGGGCAAGCAACGCCACCAAACGGTCGGTATCCCGCGGGTGTAAGCCAACGCTCGGTTCATCCAGCACAAAAAGCGTGTTCACCAGCCGTGTGCCAAGACAGGTGGTGAGATTGACCCGCTCCGTTTCGCCTCCGGAAAGCGTGCGCGTCGGCCGGTCGAGTGTCAGGTAGCCAAGGCCGATTTCGTTGAGATAGCCCAGCCGAGTCTTCACTTCAGCGAGAACCGTGGCACGCGGATCCCCCGTCTTCGCCGGATACACGCCGCACATCCGCTCCACCCAGCCCAAAGCGTCCCGCACCGGCAGAGAATAAAAGTCAGCGAGCGTGATGCTCCCGCCGGGCTGCCCCCGCGCCGGAAGGGCCACCGCTCCCGTATCCGCCGGCGTGACCCGAAACCGAAGGGCGTCCGGATTAAATCGGCGTCCTCCGCATTCGTGGCATTTTCGGTAGCTGCGATATCGCGAGAGCAGGACGCGGACGTGCATCTTGTAGGCCTTGGACTCGAGCCATTTGAAGTAGCCCATCACTCCGTACCAACTCTTCGGCCATTGATGCTCCTCGTCCGAACCATGCCCCGGATCCCCTTCCATCACCCAGGATTGTTGGACGGAGCTCAGCCGCTCAAAGGGAACATCCATCGGCATCCGCCGCTTCTTCGCGGCTCGCTCCATGTCCTTCTGACACTCCGCACTCACACCCGACTGCCACGGTTTCACCGCGCCCTGTGCCAGCGTCAGACTCCGGTCGGGAATTGCCAAGTCCGGATCAATGGTGATGATCCGTCCAAATCCCTTGCACGCCGGGCATGCCCCCACCGGGTTGTTGAATGAAAATAGCGGCGGCGACGGCTTCGCGTAAACTCGGTCACAACGCGCACAATGAAATTCCCGGGAATAGCGTGTCGGCCGGCACACCGTCCCGTCGGCGTTCAAGTCCCATACCGTTAGCCGGCCGTGCCCGAAGTGGTACGCCTGCTCGCACGCTTCCACAAACCGCTTCCGATTGTTCGCGCCGAGGCGGACCCGGTCGGCTACCACCTCGATTCGATCCGTCCCCGCCGCCACCGCCACCGAATCAGCGATCTCCTCAATCCTCCGAAGGTTGCACTCCACGAGCGCCCGCACGAATCCCTGCCCCGTTATCAACTGCAGTTGGGCCGGTAGACTCATCTTCTCGGTCAAGGCCACGCCAAACGTAATCAATACCTCCCCTCCGCCATCCTCCCGAACAGACCCCAACTCAGAATTCCAAACGTCCGGCGGCGCTTCAGGACGCACCGGCTGTCCACAACCGTCGCAATACAATGTCGCCACCTGCGTCCACACCTGCTTCATGTATTCGCAGATTTCAGTCATGGTACCGACCGTGGACCGCGTACTCCGCACGGAATTGCGCTGTTCGATGGCGATGGCCGGCGGAATATTTTCGATGGAATCCACCGCCGGCTTGTCCATCCGGTCGAAGAACTGCCGCGCATAGGGAGTGAAGGTCTCAATATACCGGCGCTGCCCCTCGGCATAGAGCGTATCAAATGCCAAAGAACTCTTGCCGGACCCACTCAAACCCGTGATGACAATTAATTCCCCCAACGGCAGGTCCAGATCGAAGCCCTTGAGGTTGTTCTGGCGCACGCCGCGCAATCGAATGCATTGAGGCAATGATCGAGATTTCGCAGACGGCATGCGCGACCAACCTATGAGGCAAGGCCCTCGTGTCAACCGCCGGCCGCCGCCGGCGAACAACTCATCGCTCTTTCGTCCTGACACCGACCCCTCTCCTCCGGCATGGTCCTCCGGTGTTTGAGCCACCCGGAGATTGCCCCATCTGCGGAACGGACGTTCCGTTGCAGGCGAAAGCCTGTCCGCATTGCGGAGCCAGTCACGACTCCGGATGGAATGACGAGGCCGGCTACGAACGGCTCGATTTGCCGGATGACGAGTTCGACTACGACGACTTCTTGAAGGAGGAGTTCGGCGGCGGCGGGCGGCGGCAAAGGAAACGCCGCTGGGTTCTAGCGATCGCGATCCTCCTTTTAACCTTGCTCGTCGCGGGTAGCTTCGGACTGCGGCTGTTTTAACGAGAGAATCGATCCATGAAAATCCGCGCAGCCCACTTGCTTTGCTGGCTTGCCATGTTGCACTCCGACAAGTTCGGTATCGGGTTCGCCAGATGCTCGGCCATCATTTAATCGCGAACACGTGACAGGACCGTTTTCCGGCGATAGGCTGAGGCCGAGGTTCCGCATTAATGGATCAATCGTACTTTCAAGGGATAACAGAGCATGAACATGTCGAATTTCGTTGGGATGTTTTCGTCCGTATTCGTAACCGTTGCGATGGTTGCCCAGATGAGCGGTAGGGCATACGCGGCACCTGCTCCGGAGCCTGCTCAGGGCGCAACGATGCGGGTCAATCTCGGGCGGGACGTAACACTCGAAGTGGTGTACATTCCGCCCGGTGAATTCAAGATGGGCAGCACGGCCGCCGAGAAGGCCTGGGCCACAGGAATCGAAGGCGGTGCGACACCGGGAACGGAACGCGAGTCGTACGAAGGCGCTACGCCGCGATTGATGCGCGTCAAGGACGGTTTCTGGATGGGTCGTACAGAAGTCAGCGTTGGGCAATTTCGACGTTTCGCGGATGAAAGCGGTTACGTCACGGACGCGGAAAAGCCCGGCGGACATACGCAGGTTTTTGATCCGGACTGGACGATTACCGCAAAAGCACCACCGCATCCATGGATCTCGGTGGAAGGTAAGAGCTGGCGTGATCCGAATTTCGCCTTCCCGTTGCAGAGCAGCTTTCCAGTGGTCTGCGTGAGCTGGAATGACGCCCGTGCGTTCTGTGAATGGTTGACGAAGAACGAGCGCGAAGCAGGGAGATTGCCCGCAGGTCTCGTCTACCGCCTGCCAGCAGAAACCGAGTGGGAATATGCGTGCCGAGGCGGACGTGAAAGCACCGCCTTCTGGTGGGGCGACGATCTCAAAGACGGAGAAGGCAGGTTAAACATTTCGGCGATCGACTTCTTACCGGGTCGAAACAAGACTTGGCCGCTGGGCAAAGCGCCGTGGAGTGACGGTTTTGCTTTTGTGTCACCCGTTGATCAATACAAGGAGAATGGTCGAAACGGGTTTGGACTCGCCGACATGTGTGGCGGCGTGTGGGAGGTTGTGCTGGATCACTTTGATCCCAAGGGGGGCCATGAGGAGCTGTATGTTGTCACGACAAATCCGCGTCCCGTATGTCGTGGCGGCAACTATTTTGACGTCCCCGGCAACGCCCGCTGCGCCGTTCGGCTCGGGCTCCGGGGCCCTACCTACTCCGACTCCCGCGACGGCTTTCGGATTTGCCTGGGCGTGCCGAAGGGCTGAGTCGTTCAGTACCGCACCCACCATTGGCTGAGTATCGGTTGCGACCTCTGTTGGGTTGAATCGATCCCTCTTCCGCTTCCGCAGCGGTCCTGCCGCCCGTTCAATTTCGGCCCACGAACACACGGACCAGGGAGGCTGCTTAGAAGGCCTGAAAAGTGACTTTGAAATGCAAGCCGAGGTCTTGGGCATTTTTGTCAGGAGGGGTTTCCACATCACGTAGTCGGTGGCCCCAGTATAGTTGGGCGGAGACGTGTTTGTTGGGTGCGACCAGTAAGCCCAAGCCAGTGCTGTAGAGCGTCGTCGGGCTTGGTGAACCGCGAATGTCCCAGCCGCCGCCAAAATCAAAAAAGGGCGCCAGATGCACAATCCCAGCGCCCGACTTGTCAAAAAACACCGGCAAGCGAAACTCCACGGTTGAGACGATGCTGCGGTCGCGCACCAACTGGTTTTCGCGATAGCCGCGAACGGTTTCGAGTCCTCCAACGCTGAATTGCTCAATCGCCAGCAAGGCGTCATCCGTCCATTGCCCAGCCAGTCGCAGGACCAATTGATTCTGGGTGTTGAACAGCCGCCGGACATACTGAGCCTGGCCTAGCCAGGAGAAAAACTGTGAATCTGGATCTCCTTCGATTCGGTTGTCCGTGGCGTCGTACGCATTGATGCCCAGGCTGAAGGTGGAACGCAACGCGAGCACGCTGTCCTGCCCACGCTGGATCCAGTCTTGGGATAGCCGCAGCGCAGAAACAACCATTTCTCCATCAACCGCTCCGGGGGAAATGTTAAACGGTTCGTCCAGCAACCAAGTGTCATTCTGGCGGTGATCAAACCCGATCGCGATCCCCGCCTCCTGCTGAGCCGTCTGAAAGACCGGTTGACGCAACGCGACTCCGTAGCTCCTAGTCACGCTCGTAATGTCCAACGGCGTGAAAGTTTCCTCCACGATGGCCGTGTTAAGTCGACTGGCACGCAATCCGAGGGTGGTGCCGAAGCGATTGAAGGGGAGCAGATAGCTGCCCTCCATATTGTCCGCTCCCGACATTTCGAGTCCGTCCGTGCCGGAGTTCGCGATTCCGTACCGCAACTCGAGCGGGTCACTATGGCCGGTCAGGTTGAGGTCGGATGCCAAAAGCAAAATCTCTTCGGCACCTATGCTCGGCGCCCGCTGATTGTCGATCTGAATTCCGAAGCGAAACGGTTGCTGATCCACAACCCGCGCATCCAGCAGGCTCTGACCGGGAGCCGTACCCGGCTTCAACTCCGCATTGATCTGTCGGATATTGGGATTCTGCCGAAGCAGTTGCAGTCCTTCCTGCAATTCATTCAGGTTGAGGGGTGCGGTCGACCAACGCCGCAGACGACCCTTGATGAAACTGTCACGGAGCCACTTGTTTCCGTGCACCTCGATCCCGGATAACACGCCCTCAATGATGCGAAGGGTGATGATCCCATTCTCAGGGTTCTGGTCCGGTATCACCGCCCCCGAATTGACATATCCGTGATTGACGTAATGCAGGGTGACCAACCGCCTCGCTTGTTCGATATCGGCACTCGTGAGCGCCCGATTGGTAAACGCCGCTGTCACCTTGGCCAGTTCAGCGTCTGTGAATGCGGTGTTGCCTTCGAAGCGGTATCCGCGGACGAACAAGGGGGTTTCGGTCGGAAAGGTCTGCGTCTGATCTGGACGGACGGGCGGCGGCGGAAGGACTTGAGCACCGAGAACCCCGGTGAAAACAAAACCCACCCACAGCAGCAGCGTGCGCATGCGCTGGCAGAGCAATCCGTAACCGCCGGTCGTCCTATTTCCGTTCATTAAAAAAGAGTACCGCCCCGCTCGGCACGAAACCACCCGGTTCCATGGGCAGACCACCCCGACCGAGTACGCTGAAACTGCTGATATTCTCCGTCAAACGCACGCCACACGCCGGACGCAACTGAGTTTCCGCGTCCAGCAGGCTACTGGGCAATCCGATCAAGGCGCCACTCAGGTCCACCTCCGGTGCGGAGACACTGACGGTTCCCGGCAAACCGAATGGGGCCGAGGCATCAATCAGGCTCGCAGACTGAAAGAAATAGTCGGACAAGATGGTAATGTTTCCGCCATTGGCCGTACTGGATTTGGAGATCAAGGCGCTCTCGTTCAGGATCAAGAAGACCGGGGCAATCGTCAGATTGCCACCGTCACCCGCAGCCTGAGCGGTGACCGTGCCGTTCAATAGATAAATCAGGGACGGAGCCGTCAGCGAGATATTGCCACCGCCGCCGGGTCCAGCCTGGGCCGTAATTTTGGCGCCCAAGACTTGAATTTCATCACCCGCCTGGACGTAGATATCTCCGCCACTGCTTTGGGGCGCGGAGGTACTGACCGAACTATCGCCCGTCAGAATGACGTTTTTCGCGGACTGAAGCGAAAGGGTCCCCGCCCGACCCGTTCCTTCGGAAGCCGATTGAATGGAGGAGGTCGTGTCGAGGGAAACGTTCCCGGCTTCGATGTTGATATTGCCGCCGTGTCCCGGAGTGGCGGTGGTCGCCGAAATGAGCATGCCATTGCGCAAGGTCAAGGAACCTGCCTGCAAGGAAATGTCGCCTCCCGAACCCGTATTCTCAACGCCATCAAATGAAAGTCCGCTCGACGCGGATATCCCTGGGGTGATGCCAGGTTGGGGATGGCCCGTGTCGAGAACGACTGAACCGGCCGAGATCTTGATGTTCCCCCCATTCCCGTCTCCGTACGTGCTGGCTGAAATCGCGGCGTCGTTCAGCAGTTTCAACGAGCCCGTCTTAATGTCGATAAGTCCCCCCTTTCCCGCTGGCAGCTGACTGTTCAATCCAAGTGTCTGGGCGGTGATTGACCCGAACGGTCCGTCCAACGTGAGGTCCTGGCTCTGAATGCGGACGTCGCCGCCGCTGCCGGCTCCAGTCGAATATGTGGTTACCGAGCTGTCCTTAAGCCCGATCGAATTTGCCGTGATATCAATAGAACCTGCATTCGCATCTCCCGACGTGCTGGCTGAAATTGCTGAAAAATTTGCGACTTGAAGGGAATCAGCGTGAATGATGATTTGGCCCCCCGACCCAAAGGCAACGCCAGTAATCGGTGCAGCGTTGGCGCTGATCTGCGTCGGATACTGGAAAAGCTCCGAATCCGAACCCTGCAGCCGCAATGAACCCGTCGTGATTTCCACCCGCCCCGCGTCGGCAGCTCCAAACGTGGAAACGGATATTTCCGCCCCCCGGCGCAACTCCACGGAGTCGGAGTGCATAATCACATTGCCACCGGCACCCAGGATGTCGTCGCTTGAGGTTTCCGCCGCGATCCGGGTAGGCGCGGAGCCATCCTGACCATCCACAACCACGGTGGGCGATTGAATCGTGACAGTGCCGCCCTGGGTCGTACCCGAACTCGTGGTGGTGACCTGACCGCCCTGGAGAACTTCCACGCTATCGCTGAGTTCCAATTTGACGTCGCCTCCGGTCTTACTCACGTCGATACGCGCATTTTCAACGACCAATCTCCCGCCTCGAATCACGACCGTCCCCGCAGAATGGGCGACCCCATTCCCGGGGGCCGTCGACCCACCTTTAATGGATGCTGGAATCACCGGCGCTACCTCCCCGGCGGAGCTGACGCCGGTAAGGCTGATTTGACTCCCAATCGCTTCAAGCGTTGCACCGTCACCCACTAAAACGCTGCTTCCAATCACCGACAAAGGCGTGCCGGGCGCGGAGCGTAACGCGCCATTTACTTCGATAGTGCCGCTTGCGCCCTCCAAAAATCCGAAGGCCGAGACGGGTGCCGAGCTCAGCATGGAGTCGTCCGCATCCAGCGTTGCCATAAACTTGGCGTCGTCCGTCAACTTGATATAATTGGCAGTGCTGACCGCAAAGGAACCGCTGACATCGACGGCGGCATTAGGGCCAAACACAACGCCAGCCGGATTGATGAAGTAGAAATTCGCCCCGACAATTCCGGATCGAATGGTCCCGTCAATGGAGGATGAGGCGCCGCCGGTCACCCGGCTCAGGATATTCTGGATATTGGCGGGACCCGAAAATCCGGCTACGTCGCCCGCCTTGAGATCGAACTGCGCAAAGCTGTGAAATAGATTATTCCCCTTGGTGGCACCCATTGCAGCGGTGACCGAATAATTCGGGCCTGTCAACGCCCCGGTAGATCCAAATTTGCCATCAAGCACCACCTGAGCTCGGCCGGTTCTCCTGCCGGCCGCCAGCAGGAGAACCGTCAACCCGATAACGAAAAGAGGCCTCGCTCGAATCAGCCATGAGGTTATCATTGAGCTTACTCTGCTTATGGCCAGGTAGTCTGTCGGCGGCGGCTTTGCGGACTTCGCCAGCAATTATTTGAGCTTTACGTATACATACGGGCTCCCGCCGCCCGGGAGAAGTATGGTGACCTTATACGTAGCGCCCTTAATCCAACCACTGGTATCCCAGTTGTAATGCCAGTCATTTTGATACACTGCAACTACCGTAACAATAGGGCCGGTAGGCTCACATTGATTTTGATTCGTCGTCATTCGCTGGATGAGCACGGTCGGTGGTTCGCCCGTCTTGACGTAGGAGGTGCCGCACAACATGTCGAACTTTATGGGAACAATACTGCCCTGATTGGCGATTACCGGAGATGAGCAACGGTTGTTTACGGTGCCGATTGGCGAATAGAACCCTTTAAAGGTAAGCCCTCCCACGATCACGGTCTGATTGGCCGGCGTGCTATTGCCATTCCCGTCGCTAAAGGTCCAATGCACGATGTGCGTTCCCAGGTCGCTGTAAACGAGCGGATCGTCCGTCCTGCCTGTCACCGTCCCGGCACAGTTGTCGGTCGTGGTCGGCACGGGCACGGTTACAGCCGCCCCGCATGACCCGGTCACCGTCGCCAGCACCGGCGTCGCCGGCGGGATCGTATCCTTGACGATCACGGTCTGGTTCGCCGTGCTCCTGTTCCCGTTGCCGTCGTCGAAGGTCCAATGCACCGTGTAGGTGCCCTGGCTGGCGTAACTCAGCAGATCGCCCGTCGTGCCTGTCACCGTCCCGGCGCAGTCGTCCGTCGCTGTCGGTGCGGTCACGCTCGCCGAACATTGTTCGGACACCGTGGCCAACTCCGGCGCCTCCGGCGCGGTCGTGTCTTCAATGGTCACCGTGAAGATGCAGGTGTTCGTGTTGCCCACTTCGTCATAAGCGGTGAGCGTTACCGTATTCTCGCCAACGGATAGCGAATTGGCGGGCGGATTGTAGCTCGCCAAGATGGTTCCACAACCACCAGTGACTGTCGGCAACGGATAGACCACGGTATCATTGCACCCAAAGACAACATTTTCCGGACACGTGACGGTGAACGCAACACTCTTGGCCACCGCGTCGGTCATGATATAAAGATTGTTCGTATCCCCGCCGAACGTAAACTGGGATTTTAAAGCACATCCGGCTTCGTACTCGAAAGGGCCAGCGATCAATACTTCATATTTCAATTTACCGCCCGCGACTACTTCCTCGCGCGTCACATTGTCGGGGTCGTCGGCGGCAAATTCAAAGGCACGAAACCATAGCGTTACCCCGGCACTTGCCTGTCCAACCACCAGTAGTTGACCCGAGTTGGGTCCGAGAATCTCGGTCGTTGCCTCGACGTCGTAGAAGGCGCAATTCACGGGGGTGGTCTCAATTTTTGCGTCAAGGTCGGTATTGTCGGCCGTGGCACCACCGGTGACATAAGACCTAACCACCGCCTTGTATCCGCCCGTAACATACGCGGTCGTGACCGTGCAGTAGTTCGTTTTGGGGACGTCGGCGGGCAGAGGCACGGCGACACCGGTAAAGCCCGCTGCTGGGTTAACACCGGCGGCGGGTCGGATGACTGTGGCCGTACCGGAGACCCCGGTCGACGGGTTTTTCGCCTCGGTGAGAACGCTGTAGTTCACGCTGGATTCCACCTTTCCCACACCGTTAGGTGACACCATGGTCTTGTTACCAGCTGTCGCCGGAAGCGCATACAAGGCCATTAAAAATGCAGTTGCAGCGTGTTTCAAATCGAGAACTTTCTTTGCTTTAATCATGGCGCAATCTTTCCTGTTCAGCTTTGAGATCGGGTCGTCAAAGTTTGCTTATGGGAACGTACCCGACGCATCGGATGGTTAGCCCAATTCATCGGGTAATGCTGCGGCAAAGCCCCGATATGTTAAGGGTCCTTCCACCCATCGGCAGGGTGTCGGCTGAGCATAAGGCGGGCGTGAAAGGGTCGCGAAAACGGAAATCACGACCCGTTCCGGCGTACCACATAACCAAGCCCCTCCGCCATCGAATAGCACCGGTCCGCACTGTAAACTCGGCCATTTCCGATCCAGATACGCAACGTCGCTCACGACTCAAGTCTATCATCCAAACTGGCATCCAAACTTCCTCATGAGCGCTCTTCATGGAAACCATGCACCGTTTGATGACTCGGCTAATCGAAAACGCTCAGCTCGCGGTTGGCTTTGCGTAGTTTGCTGCACAGGCCGAGGCTGAGGTTTTCCAGCAGTTTGATTTTGATGTCGGGATGCCTCTGACTGAGGTCGTTGAAATCCTCTAACGTCAGCAGCTCGCACTCGACCTCGGAGTCTGCGACGATCATGGCCGATCGGGGGGCGCGGTCGATGATGGCCATCTCCCCAAATGCCATGCCGGCGGCAAAGGTGGCGAGGCGTTTCTTCGCCCCGGAAGCGAGCATGATCACTGCGCTTGCGCTGCCCCGCATGAGCAGGAACAGTTCGCGCGCTTCGTCGCCCGCGTTGATAATCACTTCGTGGCACCGGTAAACACGCCGGCGCAAGAGCGCCGTGACCGAGGCGATTTCGGCCGGATCGAGGCGGTGAAACAACTCGAATTCCTCCGGCGCGGCGACGCGGTCGGCGTTGAGGCCCGGCAGCGTGGCTTCGAGGAGGTGGTTTTCGCACCATTCCAACGCGAGATCGTTGTCATCGAAGGCGCGAAACATTTGTTCATAACGTTCGCGCAGCTTGGCTTTCATGTAGCGGCGCAAGAGCGGCGTGCGCTCGGAATGGACGAATAAGACGGACTTCCCGAGATCCGAAAGCTTGCGCAGCAATTCGCAAAACAGCCAGGCCGCGCTTTCATTCAGACTGAGCACGCGTTTGTAATCCAGTATCAGGTACTGGATAGACTGGGCGCTTTCGATGACGTCATGCACCACCACCTCGGCTGTGGCGAAGGTGAGGTTGCCCTGAAGTTGGTAGACGGTGATGCTGGAGCCGAACTGGCGCAGGGCCTGGCTTTCCTGCGGCATGCGGACACGGCTGGAACTCAATTCGGCTCCGGTGAACTTCAGTCGCAACGCCGGCTTGCCAATGCCGGGTCGGTTGAACAGATGCAGGTCGAAGTGGCGCGACAAGGCATCGCACGTGCGGATGCCGCGCACGCTGTTGCCACGAGCGTCCAGCGGCGGGGAGAACACCCCGATGCCCATTTGTCCCGGCAGCACGGCGATGATCCCGCCGGATACACCGCTCTTGGCGGGCATGCCGATGTTGTAGATCCATTCGCCGGCGTAGTCGTACATGCCGCAGGAACCCATCACGCTCAGGATGTTTTCCACATATTCGCCCCGAATGGCTTGTTTTCCGGTGACGGGGTTGATGCCGCGGTTGGCCAGCGTGGCGGCCATGACGCCGAGGTCGCGGCACGTCACCGAAACAGAGCATTGCTGGAAGTAGAGTTCAACCGATGGCGCAGGATCCTCGGTGAGGATGTCAAAATTGCGGAGCATGTGGCCGATGGCGCGGTTACGATGGCCGGTGTCGCTTTCGGATCGATAAACGGCTGTGTCGATCGCCAGATCATGACCGGCGTAAAGATTGAACATTTCCAAGAGGCGGCCCAATTTCGCTTGTGACGTCCGGCCCGCGATCAGACCGGCGGCCGCGATGGCCCCCGCATTGATCATCGGATTGCGCGGCCGTCCGGTGCCGGGATCCAGGCTGATGGAGTTGAACGCGTCGCCCGTGGGTTCCACCCCGATTTTCTGGAGCACGGGTGCGCGACCATTATCCTCCAGAGCCAGGCCATAGACGAAGGGCTTGGAGATGGATTGAATCGTGAACGGCTGCCGGGAATCACCGACTTCGTAGACAACGCCGTTCGACGTGACGAGGCAAATGCCGAACCAATCGGGATTGGCCTTGGCAAGTTCGGGAATGTAGGTGGCAACCTTGCCATCGGTTACCGCGGCAAATTCGCGATGCAACTGATTCAGACTATCAATGATGGGGGATAACAATAAGGACGTGTTCGATGATGTGCTCATGGCGGATCGGCTTGGAAACGAACTTAGCAGCTTCCCAAAATCAGAGTGTGCAAAGCACGTTTCATCTCGGCGGATTTAGCAAGGTCATTGTCGTCTTTCGAGATATAATCCGGCCCGGGAGTGAACACTGGCAAGCAGTGCTTTACTTCAAATGAAAGGAGAAGTAATCAACACTTGATGATCGTGAAAATCTCAAAGCGCACTGCATCCGAACTAGGCTTCTTGCTGCTAATGGCCTGCCTCGGCGGCGTGCATGGGGTCCTCGCGGATGGACGCGCCCTCGTCGACCAAGGACAGCGCGCGTTCCAACAAGGTGCGTTCAGTCAGGCCGCCGACCATTGGCAGAAGGCGGTGGAGTCCTTCCGCAGCCAAGGGAACACCAACGCCGAAATCCTGACCTCGGTGTCGCTTGCCGGCGCGTACCAAGCCCTTGGCCAACAACGGCGCGCGGTGCAAATCCTGGAAGGTGCGCTCGATCGCGCTCAAAAAACCCACGACCCGTCCCAAGTGATGCGGGTCAAAAGCAAACTGGGCGCGGCTTTGATCATGACCCTGGAAGCCGAGCGGGCCGCCTCATTGTTGCGTGAGGCTTTGGCGGCGGCACGAGCCGACAACGATTCGGAGAGTGCTGGGGCCATTCTCAATGACCTGGGGAACTTGTTTGCGACTCAGCAAAAAAACACGGAAGCACTCGCTGCCTACGAAGAATGCATCGGGCTCGCTCGCCAAGCAGGCAACAAGTGGCTGACGGCGCAGGCTCTCTGCAACGCCGCAGCGACCGCGGCGCGAGCCGGCGACGCCCCGAAAGCCGAGGACCTAAATACTCAGGCGATTCGGGAAATCGAGCTGCTGGACGCGTCTCATGCCCAAGCATTTTTGCTGCTCACCGCGGGACAAACCGACCGACAAATCAAGACCACGGATACCGAACCCGCCCGGCGACTCAAGCTGCGCGCCCTCCAATCGTACCAGAGGGCCTTGGAATTCGCCGAAAAAGTGCATGATCGGTCGATCGAAACCTATGCGCTCGGGTACCAGGCGCAACTCTACGAGCAGGATGGGCAGCGCGACATCGCGTTGGCGCTCACCCGGCGAGCCGTTTTTGCCGCCCAGCAAGCGCAAATGCCGGAGGCTTTGTATCGGTGGGAATGGCAAGCCGGCCGGCTGCTAAAGGCTCAGGGAGATACCGAGTCAGCGGTCCAGGCGTATCGGCGCGCGGTCGAAACCATGCAACCCATCCGCAACGATGTTTCATTGGGCTACGGTAACGCCACCGCTCGCCGGTCCTTCCGCGAGGCCGAGGGACCGCTTTTCTTCGAACTGGCGGATTTGTTGCTGCAGCAAGCCAAATCCGCCGCCGATCCGAACAAAGAACAGGACCTTCTCCTGGAGGCGAGGAGTACGGTCGAGCACCTCAAGGCCGTCGAGCTCGAAGACTATTTCTGCGACGACTGCGTCAACGTGCAGCGAGCGAAGACGCAGGCCGTCGAAGCGGTGGACGAACACACGGCCGTGATCTATTTGATCCCGTTACCCACTCGCACAGAAGTGTTGGTCGGCCTGACCTCGGGCCTCAAACGTTTCACCGTGGAGGTTGACGCCGACACCCTCACGGCATCGGTGAGACAGTTCCGCCGCAATCTCGAAACCCGCACCACCTACGGGTACCTGGAGCAGGCGCAGCAACTCTACGATTGGCTCATTCGGCCGATCCGGGGGTTACTCAAAGAAAACGGCATCCATACACTGGTGTTCGTTCCGGACGGCGCTCTCCGGACGATTCCATTCGCCAGCCTGCACGACGGTGAACGGTTTCTCATTCAGGACTTGGCGGTAGCCGTCGCACCCGGGCTCTCGCTGGTCGCACCCCAGCCCATCGAACGCGGCAACGTTCGCCTGCTCTTGAACGGACTTTCAAAGCCGGTGCAAGGTTTCGCACCCTTAAACTTCGTGGCAGGCGAGTTGCGCAGCATTAAACCCTTGTACTCCGGCGAGACGTTGCTGGATGAGAACTTCACCTCCGCGGAACTCAAGCGCAAATTGAGCGAGGAACAATACTCGATCGTTCATATAGCCTCGCACGGGCAATTTGACCGCGACGTGCGCAAGACGTTTGTACTCACCTACGACAGCAAGCTGACGCTCAACGACCTGGAGGCACTGCTCCGTCCTGGCCAATATCGAGGGCGGCCCGTGGAATTGCTTGTTTTGAGCGCTTGCCAGACGGCTGCGGGCGATGACCGGGCCGCACTTGGACTCGCGGGCGTCGCCATCAAGGCGGGCGCTCGCAGTGCCCTGGCCACTCTGTGGTTCGTTAACGACCAATCCACCTCCGCGCTCATTTCGGAGGTCTATGAACAAATGCGCAGCACACCGCCTGTTTCCAAGGCCCGCGCGTTGCAGATGGCTCAGATCAAACTCCTCAACGATCGCCGCTATCGTCATCCCTGCTATTGGTCGCCTTACCTAGTCATCGGGAACTGGCTCTAAGGGTATGAGCGCAGGCGTTCGCTCCCCATCCGCCAAGAGGGGGTTGTTTAACGTCAAGCTCCCCCCTATCGGAGTGAGCCTGCTGATTGTGTTCTTCGTTTTTATCTGCACTTTTACCCTGCGCCACACCGGTTTGCTTCAGTCCCCGGAATTTCAGGCCTATGATTTTTTTGTTCGGCACCAACCGAAGGCTCTGACGAGCGACCCGATCGTGCTGATCGAGATGACCGAGGCAGACATCCACAGTCCCCTGCTCGATTATCCGATTTATGACGGCAAGCTGGCTGAGTTGCTGCGCATGCTCGAATCCGACCACCCATCCGTCATCGGGCTGGATATCTGGCGGGACATCCCGGTTCCCAAGAATGGGCTGGGTCTCGACCAGCTGAACGAGGTGCTGTTATCGCACTCGAACATCATTGCGATCTTCACCCTGGGGGGAATCGCACCGCCAGCGGTATTGAAGTCAAACCCCGAACGGATCGCATTCAACGACAACTTCCCTGTGGATGTTGAGGTGGACCGTACGGTCCCCAAGGTGCGCCGCAGCCTGCTGTTTGGTGATTCAAGTTCGGGGGAAAGCTTCTATTCACTGCCGTTCCGCCTGGCCATGCTCTTTTTGGAGGGTAAGGGAATTCAGCCGGAATCGGACCCCGCGGATCCGACACTATTACGTTTGGGTAAGGCGCAACTCCGGGCTTTCCAAGCCAATGACGGCGCCTATGTCGGGGCTGACAGGGGTGGATGGCAGATGCTCCTCGACTTCAAATGTTCTGATCAATTCACCCGCTATTCGGTCAACGACGCCCTTTCCGGCCGCATCCCCGCGGGAAGTCTGCGCGACAAAATCATCCTGGTGGGTATCAACACCCCGAGTGTCTCCGACGAACGCGTCACACCCATTCGTCGCAATCAACGAGGCATCGAAGTGCAGGCATCGACAATCAATCAATTGCTGCGCCAGGCGCTGGACGGCGAAAAACCTGTTCGATTCTGGAATGATTGGGTGGAGGATGGCTGGGTACTCCTGTGGTGTCTGCTGGGAGGTTCCATCGGTTATCAAGTGCGTTCTCCGTGGCGGTTTGCTCCCGAGAGCATGGCCTGCCTGGCGATTATGGGCGGAATCTCATGGCTAGCCTTCTCGAATGGTTGGTGGATCCCGTTGGCCGCCCCAGCGGTTGCGTATGTGCCAGCCGCTGTCCTTGTGACCTCCTACGTCTCGTTCCAGGAAAAGAAACAGCGCGGACAACTCATGCAATTGTTTTCCAGACAGGTCTCGCCGGACATCGCCGAGGCGCTTTGGGCGCAACGAGATGAATTTCTCGCCGGTCAGCGCCCCCGCTCGCAGAAACTGACCGCGACGGTGTTGTTCACCGACCTGGAGGGATTCTCCACGACCTCGGAGAAAATGGAGCCGGCGCTTGTGATGGAATGGCTCAACGAATACATGGAAGCGATGGCCACATCCGTCATGGCTCACCAGGGCGTGGTCGAGAAGTACATCGGTGACGCCATCATGGCGGTGTTTGGCGTCCCCCTGGCGCGAACGACTCAGGATGAGATCATGCGGGATGCCCGCAATGCCGTCCGCTGCGCTCTGGCGATGCGAATCCAAATCGACGAACTCAACGCCCAGTGGAAGGAGCGAGGCTTACCGGTATCCGGCATGCGGGTTGGCATACACACCGGCCCGCTGGTCGCGGGCAGCCTGGGTAGCACCGATCGTCAGGAGTACACCGTCATTGGCGATTCCGTCAACACGGCCGCCCGACTGGAAAGCTTCAGCATGGAATCCGTGGGTCCGCCCTTGACCGGTGCCGGCA
This sequence comes from Akkermansia muciniphila, assembly GCA_945861565.1. GTDB lineage: Bacteria > Verrucomicrobiota > Verrucomicrobiia > Limisphaerales > UBA9464 > SIBK01. The sequence goes on along the minus strand of CAMAUY010000009.1, from coordinate 50,397 downwards.
GCCGTTGCCGTATTTTGATCAGCGAAGCCACCTTCCTGCTCTTAGGTGGCGAGTTTCTAACCCGCAAAGTCGGCACAATGATGTTGAAAAACAAGAAGGAGCCGGTTAGTGTCTATAACGTCATTACAGGAATTAGCTGACCCCGAAGAACCGATATGAAGACTAAAATCTCCCTGCAACGTAAATTGCTTTGGATAGTGGGCGTGCTGCTCTTGTCGGGTTCGGCAGGGGGCGCGGCTTTCGGCGCGGATAAAAATCAACCAGGGGCCGCCGGCCCTTCCGCGGGGATTAAGTTTCGCCCACCGACCACCGGGGCGCCTGCGGTCCGCGTTACGGGAGGCTCGCGTGGAACCGGTGATGCGGAGATCACGCTCGACGTGCTGGCTCCGGACGACATCGGCGTGACGACTCGGGAACAACCGTCGCTGTTCTGGTTCCAGTCAAAACCTGCCGATGCAAAGTTCGAGCTGACATTGCTCCAGGAAAACAAGGTCAAGCCGATTGTTCAAGTCACGGTCGCGCGTTCGTCGAATGCCGGGGTCCAGCGCATCAAACTGGCGGAGAGCGGCGTGAAGCTTTCGCCCGGCGTGGAGTACCAGTGGGTCGTAGCTTTAATCACCGATCCTGAAAATCGATCCACCGATCTGGTGGCCAGCGGCGTCATCAAGCGCGTCGAACCTTCCGTTGAATTAAAGGAAAAAATAGCCCAAGCCACTCCAGCGTCCCTCGCCACTGTGTATGCCGAAGCGGGGATTTGGTATGATGCTCTGTCGGTGCTCTCGGATCAGATCGACTCTAACCCCGCGAACAAGGCCCTGCGGGAAACCCGGGCTGATTTGCTCCGACAGGTGGGGTTAAAAGCCGGCGCGGACTACGAGAGTAAGCAGATCAACAAATAATCAGCTATCCTCCTGCGAAATTCTGGTTGGGCCGTGACGATCTGGCTGAGATTCACACCGCCATTCCAAAATCCTCCAACAGCAGTTTCGAACTGATCCGTGCGGACTCGAAAATCACGGGCAGCCCGCTCCCCGGATGCGTGCCGCCGCCCACCAAATACATCCCGTCGAATTCCTCGAAGCGATTTTGCGGGCGCAGGTGCAGCATTTGCGTGAAACTATGCGCGAGGTTGAAGGTCGCGCCGCGATACACGTCCACCTTGCTCTCCCAATCCGCCGGCGTCACCACGCGCTCGAAGCGGATGCGCTTTTCGATGTCGGTGATGCCCAGCTTTTCAAGCTGACGCAAGGCTAACGCACGATAACGACCGCGCTCTTTATTCCAGTCCACATTCGGATGCTGATGCGTTACAGGCAGCAGAACATACAATGCACTATGCCCCGGCGGCGACATCGTGGGGTCGGTGCGCACCGGGTTGGCGACATAGAACGACGGGTCTTCCGACAGAACGTGCTGCCGCTCGATTTCGTCGAGGTTGCGGCGATAATCCTTCGCGACATAAATGTTGTGATGCGCCAGGTGATCGAATTTTCCCTCCACCCCGAGATACAGCATAAACGTGGAGCAAGAAAAATCTTTCTTCGCCACCTTCGCGTCGCTCCAGCGGCGTCGCAGATTGTTGGGCACCAGCTTCGTGATGGCGCTGGCAAAATCGGCGTTCAGCACAATCGCATCGGCAAGCTGTTCGCCCTGCGCCGTGCGCACGCCCACGGCGCGGCCGCCTTGAAACAGGATTTCCTCCACGGCGGTGTTGAGCTGGATCTTCACGCCGAGTTCCTGCGCCACGCGGGCCATGTTGATCGAGATGGAATTGCACCCGCCCGTCGGGTGCCAGATCCCGTGTTCGTATTCGAGAAATGACAGGATGGAAAACAGACTCGGACACTGGAATGGCGACATTCCCAAATACTTCGACTGGAACGTGAACGCGAGCTGCAGCCGTGGGTCTTTGAAATAACCCGCCAACTCATCGTGCAGCGACTTCCACGGCTTGAGAAACGGCAACACCATCAGCAGGCGCAGGCTGATCAAGCTCTTCCAGCCCAGAAAAGGCATTTGCAGGCACGGCGCAACCTTCTCCAGCTTCACGCGGTTGTAATCCATGAATCGGCGGAAGCCCTGCGCGTCAGAGGGCGACAGCTTCGCGATCTCCGTCACCATGCGTTCGAGGTCTGGCGTGGCGTTCAACTCCCCGCCCGCGCCGAAGGTGATGCGGTATTGCGGGTCGAGCTTCGTCATCGGCACTTCCGCGTAAAGGTCGCGTCCGACTTCCTGAAAAATCTCCTGCAAGATTTGTGGATAGAGAAAAAATGTCGGACCAAGGTCGAAGCGATAGCCATCGCCTTCGATAAGTGAAGTGCGCCCACCCACGCGCGGCTGCTTTTCTAAAATGGTGACATCGGTTCCGGCCTTCGCGAGCAACATGGCCGAAGCGAGTCCGCCCGGGCCAGCTCCGATGATGATGACGCGACGCGGCATGCTTGATCGTTAAACAAAATCGGCGATGGAGGCAAGTTTAGTCGCCCAAAAGCAGTTTCATCGCCCGTTTCAAACCGCCAAGTGAAAGCCGTTCTGGCGGATAACGGAATGAAGTATCGAGCCAAGTCGCCCGCCGCAACACCGCGCGTGGATGCGAGAACGCCTCGAAACCGGCACGGCCATGATACGAACCCATCCCGCTCGCGCCCAACCCGCCGAAGGGCAGTTCCGCGCCAATCATGTGCGACACAACATCGTTCACGCACGCACCGCCAGACCGCACATTCGCCAGCACGCGGCCTTCCGTGGCGCGGTCGCGAGTAAACACATACAACGCCAGCGGCGTGGGCCGATCGCGGAGCAAGGCAAGCGCTTCGTCCAGGGTATCAAATTCCAGCACGGGCAAAATTGGCCCGAAAATTTCCTCCTGCATCACCGCTGCGTCCGGGGACACGGCGGCCAGAATCGTTGGCGCGATGAACAAATTCTTGGCGTCATGCCAGCCACCGTGGATGGCCTTCCCCTCACTCAAATAATGCACGAGCCGTTCAAAGTGTACCGGATTGACGATGCGCCCGTAATCGTTGCACTGGGCTGGATCGTCACCGTAGAATTCCTGCAACGCCTTTTTCATTGCCGTCACGAAAGGATCGCGTGCCTCGCGTGCCACCAGAACGAAATCAGGCGCGACGCAGGTCTGCCCGGCATTCATGAATTTTCCCCACGCAATGCGCCGCGCGGCCAGCGCGACGGTTGCGTCCGCGCACACGATGGCCGGACACTTGCCCCCGAGTTCGAGCGTCACCGGCGTCAGGTGCTTCGCCGCCGCCGCCATCACGAGTCGCCCGACCCGCGTGCTGCCAGTGAAAAAGATTTTGTCGAACCGCTCGCGCAGCAGCGCTTCCGCCACGTCCGCGCCTCCGTTCACGATCGTCACATACGGCTCATCGAAGCAATCATGGATCAGTTCGGTGATGGCCTTGGCCGTGCGCGGCGCGAGTTCGGAAGGTTTCAGCACGGCACAGTTGCCCGCCGCGATGGCGCTGACGAGCGGACTGACGAGCAGTTGCACGGGGTAGTTCCAGGGGCCGAGGATGAGCACGATACCGAATGGCTCGGACTGCACCCATCCGCGTGCCGGCGCGACAAACCAAGGCGTGCGGCAACGCTTAGGCGCGGCCCAGCGACGAAGATTGCGGAGGGCGTGCCGGATTTCCATCTGCACCAAGCCGAACTCGGACGCGTAGCCTTGGCTCAGAGATTTGCCCAGGTCGGCCTGCAGCGCGGAGAGCAAGGCCGCTTCGTGCCGCCCCAACGCGCCCGCCAGCCGCTCAAGCTGCGCGCGGCGGAACGTCACGGACCGGGTCGCGCCGCTTTGAAAAAAGGCGCGCTGACGTTGGTTGGCAGCGGCAAAATCCATAATCGGCTTGGGCGACACCATCGTATCGGGTAGTAACTGAGGGAGCAATGCTTTGCGTCAATTCCTTCTTGATTGGACTCTTGGTCACCGTGTCCATCCAAGCCAGTGCGGCCTCAAACGACTTGAGTACCGCGGGCATCACGGAGTTCACCGCCGCTTACCAGGCGTGGGACGGCTCACGCTTCGGCGCGGCCGCGGAACTCTTCCGGCGTGCGACCACCCAGGCGCCCACGAACGTCACCAATTTCTACTGGCTCGGCTCGGCGCAGTTTCATCGCATGTTGCAGTCGGCGAACGCTCCTGCCCATCGGACGAACGAAGCTGCCGCCAAGGCGGCGCTCGACGCCGCGGTGGAAGCGCTCACGCTGGCCGTAAAACTCGACGAGCACCACGCCGAGAGCCACGCACTGCTCGGCACGCTTTACGGCATGAAAATCAATGGCAGCCTGCTCCGGGGATTGAGGTTCGGACCGCGCGTGGCCCAGCACCAGGAACTGGCGTTGAAGCACGGGGCAACCAATCCACGCGTCCAGTATCTCCTGGGGATGTGCCAGTTTCACACCGCCAGCAAGCCCACCGAGTGGCAGACGGCGTTACAAACATTGCTGCAAGCCGAAAGGCTATTTGCCGCGGAGGCGAAAATATCTGCCCCCCCCCTCGAACCGCGCTGGGGATACGATAGTTGTCTGACGTTCCTCGGTCGCACTTACGAACTGCTGGGGCACCGGAAGGAAGCGGTGGATTATTTTCGCAAAGCGTTGGTGATGCATCTGGCGGATCATATTGCAAGAGAGGGTCTGAAACGGTCTTCTGAAAACAAGCGAGGTAAGAATGAGTAACAAGAAAGTCATCGTCATCGGCGCGGGACTCGGCGGACTGTCCGCCGCGATTTCGCTAAAGCAGTCGGGTTACGACGTCGAGGTGTTCGAGAAGAACGCCCAAATTGGCGGCAAGCTCAACGTGCTCAAGGAGCGCGGCTACACTTTCGACCTCGGCCCGTCCATTCTCACGCTGCCGCACATTTTCGAGCGCCTGTTCGAGCGCAGCGGGAAGAGGATGAGTGATTACTTCGCGATCCGGGCGCTGCGGCCGCATTGGCGGAATTTTTTCGAGGACGGCGTCACGCTGGATTTGTATCCCGAACCCGAGAAGATGGCTGCCGAAGCACGCAAAGTCGGCGAGCCACCCGCGAACATCGAGCGCTTCCTCAAGTACTCGGCCGATCTTTACGATCTCACGAACGACGGTTACTTCGAGCAGGGCTTGGACAATTGGCAGGGTTTCGCCAGACACTACGGCCTGTTCAAGTTTTTCCAGTTCGATCTCTTTCGCACCATGCACCAAGGCGTGGCGTCACATCTGAAGACGCGCTACTTCCGCGACATCTTTGACTTCTTCATCAAATACGTCGGCTCGTCGGCGTATCGCGCACCGGCGTTCATGAATGCCATGCCGACGATCCAGTTCCGCTACGATCTATGGTATGTGGACGGCGGGCTCTACAACATCGCCATAGGCCTGCGCCGCCTGATGGACGAACTCGGCATCAAGGTCCATCTCAACGCCGAAGTCAGCGAAGTGCGCCGCGAGGGCTCACGCGTCACCGGACTCGTGGCGAATGGAACCTTCCACTCGGCGGACATCATTGTGTCGAACATGGAGGTCATCCCGGCCTACGAAAAACTGCTGCGCGAGGATAAAGCCTTCATCGCTTCGTTGGAAAAGAAACTCGAACCCACCTGTTCCGGCCTCGTGGTGGAGCTCGGCCTCGATTGCCAGTATCCGCAACTCGCGCATCACAATTTCTTTTTTAGCGAACATCAAAAGGAACATTTCGCCAAGGTCTTCGAACGATACGAGTTGCCCGACGATCCGACGATTTATCTGGTGGCCGCTTCGAAGACCGATCCAACCGTTGCGCCCGCGGGCTGCGATTGCCTGAAAATCCTGCCGCACATCCCCCACATTGACGACGAGCATCCACTGACGCGCGAAGACTATTTCAAGCTCAAGGAGCGCATCCTGGACAAGCTGGAACGGATGGGCCTGAAAGATTTGCGCAAGCATGTCGTCTTCGAACACGTCTGGACACCGCTCGACATCCGCGCGCAATACAACTCCAACCGGGGCTCGATCTACGGCGTCGTGAGCGACCGCTGGAAAAACCTCGCGTTCAAAGCGCCGAAGCAAAGCACGCTTTATCCGAATCTGTTTTTCGTCGGCGGCTCGGTCAACCCGGGCGGCGGCATGCCGATGGTCGTCCTCTGCGGCCAGAACGTCGCCAAGACGGTCGTCGCTTGGGATGCGCGATGATCCTGCTCGTCGTCACGCTCGTGCTGTGGTCGTCCGGATTCCTCCTGGTGATTCGCCTTCGCCGGCGCGGTGGGAATGGTTCGACAGGTAATTCGGCAGCCGTGAACGTCATCATTCCCGCCCGTAACGAGGAGCACAATCTGCCGACGCTGCTTCGTTCCCTCGCATCGCAGCGGGTGAAGCCGCTCGAGATCATCGTCGTGGACGATGGCTCGACGGATCGCACGGCCGAGATTGCCCGGCAACTGGGCGCGACGGTGATCGCTTCACAACCACTGCCCGACGGCTGGCGTGGCAAGACGTGGGCGTGTCATCAGGGCGCCAGCGTGGCGTCCGGCGGCCTGCTGTTGTTCCTCGACGCGGACACGTGGCTCGATCCGGATGGGTTGGCGCGCATCCTGGCCGGCTACACCGGTGGCGCGCTTTCGGTCGGGCCGCACCACGTGGTCCGCAAACCGTATGAAAACCTCTCGCTGTTCTTCAACGTCAACATGAATGTCGGCACGGTACCGCAGGGGTTGTTCGGGCAGATGTTGCTGGTGGATCGGGAGAGTTACCGGCGGGTCGGCGGGCACGAATCCGTCAAAGGCCGGATTCTCGAAAACTTCTGGCTGGCCGGGCAGTTTCGCGCTGCCCGGATACCGATTCGCAGCGAGCGTGGCCGAGGCGCGTTGGCCTTCCGAATGTACCCGGACGGACTGCCCACCTTGATCGCAGGCTGGACCAAGGGCTTCGCCTCTGGAGCCGGCCAGACGCCGCGAGGGATATTGCTCGTAGTCGTGGCCTGGATGATCGGCCTGATGCTCGCGCCGTTCGGCTGGCTGATAACGGGAGACGGGTTGAAATGGGGCGCAATGTATCTCTTGTGCGCCGCGCAGATCGCTTGGATCAGCCGGCTGACGGGGACATTTCGATTTTATACGGCGCTGCTTTACCCTGTGCCGTTGATTTTTTTCTTCGCCGTCTTCGCCCGCTCGGCGATGCGGTCGGGCAAGACGGTGGCCTGGAAAGGACGCGAGATTCGTGCCGATTGAACTGCCCATTGTCTGGATCATCCTGTTGAACGTGGCCGGCTGGCCCGTCATTCAACTCAGTCTGGCGTGGGTCTTCACGCGGATGCCGGTAACGTGGTTCAATCCGGGCGGAGCGCGAGCGTGGGAACAAAGCGGACGATTCTACGAACGCGTTTTCGGCATCAAAAGCTGGAAAGACCGCCTGCCGGATGCGTCGCGCTGGTTCGGTGGCGGGTTCGCCAAGGGCACACTCGCAGGCACCAATGCCGACTACCTGCGCCGCTTCATCCGCGAAACCTGGCGTGGCGAACTCTGTCACTGGTTTGCCCTCGGCTGTACGCCGGTGTTTTTCCTTTGGAACCCTTGGTGGGCTGACCTGGTCATGATCGCCTATGGACTAGCGGCAAATCTGCCCTGCATTCTCGCTCAGCGTTACAACCGGTGGCGCTTCCAGCGGTTGCTGGCCCGAAGGTTTTGACGCCGCACGGTCACCCATTCGAGAAGTCGCCGGCGAATTGTCATTCGGGCTGGAACTGTTCACGAGTTCAGTCGCCACAAAATGAAGTTCAGGACCGCAGCACCCCGCATCTACCCGGGCGGAACGGCCAGATCGGTCTCTGGTTCGAATGACGACCCCGCCGATTAAACCTTGGCCATGGCGTCCGTGAATGTCGCCGACGTCAGGGACATGCCAGCGAGATGCTCATTGACCCACTCAATGCCCGAGCTGCAAGCACCGAGCAGATCCGGTGATGGCGCGGTGAGCGGCAGAATGCTGTCTTCGGCCTCGCTGAAGAGCGGCATGATGTCGCCGCCTTGTATGGCACAAAACCGTTCGCCCACGCCGATCGCCAGGAGCATCTTGGCATAGCTTTCCAGATTCACCTCCCCTTCTCCGTGCCCGCAGAACTGGTGCCCCCGTTGCAGCCAATCCTCGGAAATCATCAGCGTCGATGCACCGTCAAGGTACTTGAAATTCTTCACGTGGCTTCCGACAACCCGCGGTGCGACGATCGGGCTGGTAAATCGTCGGGTCCAATTCTCCCCCGCCCAGCAATGGCTGGGATCGCCCCACACGCACAGGCTTTTGTCGTAGTCCGTGGCCATCAGCAACAATCCAAAATCGCGGGAACAAATCGCGCCGGTGCCCGGATGGAGTTCGTGCGCGAGGTAGGCGCCAAGCTGGTTGGCGCGGGCGCGGACTTTGGCGGTGACGGAGGTGAATCTCTCGAGTCCCGCGGACATCATTGTGTCCCATCCGAAGATCCACGGATAACCGCTGTGCAATACCGGATTGCCCCAAAGCCCCCAGAACCAGCCAAAGATGTGAATGCCGGCCGTTGTCCCTGTTTCCAACACGCCGATCAGGTACTCCTCGGACCAACTTTCCACGTACGCCGCGCCACGGGCCAAGACCGCGGGTGGAACAAATTTGTCGGCAAATTCCGGGCCCCATTTAGCGCTTAGATGCGCATAGGCCGCACAATGCGCACTGATAGTCGGCACGACGATTCTCAGATCGTCAAGAATCTGCCGGATCTCCTTGGGATCTCGAAAGACGATCTTGGCATTGTCTCCGTGGCCAGGACCATTTAAAAGGTAGTTGGAGATCATCACCGATTGACTGCCGGAGTCGACGGCGTACTTCGCGACGGCTTCGAGGGTGCCCATGCTTCCGGCCAACTGGCCTGTTTCAACCCCGGAAACGATGCGAACCTTCCCTCCGCATCGCAAGTTGAGACGGGCACGGTTGGGGTCGAAGTGCGCGTTGAATTCCTTAAAATAGAGCGGATCCATAGAGTGGCAGTCGGGGCTTTGTCGACGGCTTCGAAGCCCGCGGAGGATCGATGGAAAATCCATTTTCGACAAATCTTTTAGCGGCAGAGTTTTGGTTCACTCCCACTCGGCATTGTGGAACCCGAGTGTCTTGGCATTCTCCGAAGTTGATCAAGAGGCCGAGAGGCATCTTTAGAAGTCGGAGATAGCCACAATCAACAACAACCGCCGACACGTTTTCCTCATTCCAGTCCTCCCTTCGCGTCTTCGCGTCTTCGCGTGAGTCTCTCATAACATTTCTCCAAAAACTTCTCTCCAGGGTTTCATACGGATTTCGGGGCGGTAGACGGATTTTTCGCCAGCCATGCCCGGCCTTTGGCGATGAGACGATATTTTTGCAGGCGGCTGGTGGGTTTGTCGGGGAGCTGCATTTCGATGAACTCGCCGGCAATTGCCGGTGATATGTAGGCCACTCGTATGTGCTCGGCGTCCCGAAGCTCCAGCATTTCCTGGAATTCCTTTCTGGAATGGGTGCCTTGGCAGACTCTAAGCAGTTTACCGACTTCCGGGGTGACTTCCGGGGTGACTTCCGGGGTCTGTTTTTCTTGCGAGTGTACGGGGAGTCGAACGAGGAAGTAGGAGTGGTCGGCGTCGAACTCGAACTCAGGTGCCGACGATCCATTGCGGCTCATGACCCGCAGGATTTTTGGAATGCCCGTGGACCACCCTTCCGTGATGTCGAGTTCTTTGAGGAAGTCGCCGATGCGACGGTTGCGATAGCGGCGTGGCACGGCACGCCCCAAGCGAAGCTGGTCGAGACGCACGGACCGGTCGGGGCCGGGATAGTTGAGGATCACGATTTCCTCGGGGTTGATTCGGTCGTCGAAGGGGATCGTATTCGCGAGGCCCATGAGTTCCTGCTCGTCGGGACCGCTCGCTCGAATGGTACTGGATCCTTTGGGGAGGTAGTAGCGCCATTCGCGTGACTCCTTGCCCAGTGTCGCTTTGGCTTTGTAGGGACGAGGTTACCAGACGTTCGTGGATGGAGCCGTCCGGCAACTTGTAGATAACTTGAACCGCACCGGTTCCGATCGGAGTGGCGGCGATCACGCTGCCGATAACGGCAGGTTCGAGGCCGGTAAGCGGGAGGCCGGGCTTAATGTCTTCGAGGCGGATCATGTTGTCTTATCGGCGAGGCTTGAGCATTTCACGAAGGAACTCCTGACTGACTGATCCCAGGCCATTGATGCGGAGCAGGCTATAAGAATCTCGCGAAGACAGCGAGGGGGATGGCGAAAATTTGGAGGATCCGCCAAAGTGTCGGCGGTGAGCGACCCTCAATTGATCGTGTATCAGTTCCGCCGCGACAAAGTGGAGCGCGGTGACTTTTCGGCGTTCCTGGCGAGATTTGGCACCGACGGGAAACGATCTTCATTCGATCGCCTGGGCCGTGGCAAGTTCGTAACAAACGACCTCCCGATCGTTGCGCGCCAGGAGATAGCATCCCGCCAGCGTTGGGTGATTCCACGTCTTGCTGGTCAGCGCGGTGATCCGGCCGAGTTCGCTATAGCCGTCCGGCTTGGCTTCTACCAGCGCCACAATGCCTCGCTCAGCCTGCACGAGGATCAAGTCATCGACGAGCAACGTCTGGCCCGAGCCATAGCGGGCATCCTTCCACTTGCGTTCACCGGTCGCAATGTCCACGCACGCGAGCAATCCGTCATCGAGTCCGTAGAGTAATCCGTCGCGCACGGCCGCGCTGTTGAACTGGGTCTTCATCCGCTTGTTCTTCCAGAGCACCGCGGCGGAGAGTCCGCCCTCGCCGGTCGCCGTGATCTTCAACATCTCGCAACCCATGCCGTAACCCGCCGAGATGAACACGCGGTCGTCTCCGAGCACGACCGGTTGCGACGCCTTCGGCCAGTTATCCTTGGCCCAGGGATGATCGAGCAACCGCTTGCCGGTCGCGGGTTCGTGGGCGGTCAGGCTTGACGCGTTCACGGACAACACCACCCGTTGACCCGCGAGCGTAGCCAGCATCGGCGACGAATACCCAGACTTGTCCCCGCCCACTGCCCACCGCGGTTTGCCGGAGGCACGTTCGTAGGCCAGCAGCATCGGGCCGTTGGTGAAACCGCCGGTGACGACGACCAAGTCATCGAAGACCAGGGGTGAGCCGCTGATGCCCCAGATTAGATTCGGCAATTTGTTTTCACCGAGGACGTCACGAGACCAAAGGCTGCGGCCGTCGTCCGCGTCGAGGCAATCCAGTATTCCCGTCCCGCCGATGGTGAAAACCTTTCCGCCGTCGATCGTCGGCGTGGCGCGCGGGCCATCGCCGCCCTGCCATTCGCTGAAGCGAACGTGATTGGTGTGCGCCCACGCGAGGTGCCCGGTCAGGAGCTCGTAACAGGTGACCAGTTCACCGGTGCCACGCTGTTCCTGCGTGTAAGCTCTGCCTTGGACCACCGCGAAGGCCGACCACCCTTCGCCGATCGGTTGCCGCCAAAGTTCCCTGGGCGGATGCACACTCCAGTCGCGCGCCAGCTTCGCCCCACGAATGAGGCCGTCGCGATTGGGCCCGAAGAACTGCGGAACATCCGAGGCCCCGGCGATCTTCGTGGCCGCCTTTGCCCCGGCGATTCCATTGGTGACCGGCGGGTGGGTGTAGCGACGCTCGGGTCCTTCCGTCCAGCGCCAAACGAGGCGCGGCAGGCCACGTCCATCGACCGTACCGTCCACGCGCACGGCCTTGCTCAGGCCGAAGACGGAGAGACCAACAATCGCCAGGGTGGTCAGGCGGAGTTTCCAACGGACGCGGCTCAACAGCGCGAACCAAATCACCACGAACACGCTCGCGAGCAACCCAATGGCGGAGCCGGCCCAACTCTTGAAGTTCCGGTCCACCTCCGGCTGCAGCTGAATGGCGGTGATGGCGAGGGCGGCGAGGGTGACGAGGCTAATCGGTATCCAAAGGCGATGGCCGCGCGGCGTAGGTTGGGAATTGCTCATAGTTGGAAATGGTTGGGCTTATAAGTAGCACGGGGTCCCACGTCATCGGCTTTGCAGCGCCCCCAATGCGGTTACCCGGCCCAGAGGGTTGCGGACAACCTTTCGCCGGATGAACTTTTGTACCCGATGATTCTGCGAATCTGCCACATAGAGATTGCCGCGTGAGTCCAGTGCAATCGCCCAGGGATTGGCGAATTCACCCGGAGCCGCCCCGGCACGCCCAATTGTTTCGATCAATCGGTCCTGAGCATCCAACAGCGTAATTCGACTGTTGCCGAATTCGCAGACGTACTGAATTCCTGCGGCGTCCACCCGAATATCGTAAGGGTAGCTAAAATCTCCCGGTTTAGCGCCGGCTCGGCCATGAGTTCTCAGAAAGTTGCCGCGCGCATCGAAGACCTGAATCCGGTGATTGCAGGAATCGGCCACATACACCCGGTCATTGGGCCCGATCGAGAGACCTTCGGCCCGGTTGAACTGGCCGGAGACGAGACCCGGGCTCCCAAACGTCAGCTCCCATTGCCACCCGGCGACCGCGGCATGCGAGCGGGCGGCCGCCGCCGTTCTCACCGGGGAAGCCGGGCCGAACCGTTGGACACGCTCCACGACCGTGTACTCACTAATAAAAAACTGGCCCGCCGAGTTCAGCCCGATGGATCGAGGCAGGATGAGTTGGCCGGAATTGGTGCCCTTCTCCCCCCACTGCGCCACCAACCGTCCTTCGGGGGTAAAGTGGTTCACCCGTTGATAGTGAGGTTCCAGCACGACCACATTCCCGTCGGGATCCAACGTCATGCCTTTTGGCTTCCCTAAATCGGTTTGCGGCATCTGCCACTGCAGCAAGAATCGGCCATCGGGAGAAAATTTTTGCACCCGTCCGGTCATGTCAGTGACGTATAAATTGTCATTCCAGTCGCAGACGAGCGACCGTGGCTTATTGAACTGTCCCGGAGCAACACCCCGGGTACCCATGACACGAGCCGACGAAAAAAACACCGATTTCAGCGGATCTCCCTCCGCGTCGGAATTCCGCCGGCAGCCGGTCGTTCCGATGAGCATGGCAATCGGAATGACCACCGCCCGCGCCCGGGAAGCAATCAGCCGACGCCCCGAGCGGGAACCAGACCAGGACAACAGCCGTGACGCAACCCCGAGGGCGGCAAACGGAAGAAGTGCGACCCCGAGCGTGACGAGACAGAGTGCATTCACTTGCCCTCCATGTCCGTAATGCAGGAGATTAAAGACTCGCAACGCCAGGGTTTCACCGCCCGGAGGCACAATCAGTACCAGCGTCTCCACATCCCAAAGGCAGAGTAGATAGACAATGCCGGCACCCGCGAATGTGGCCGCCCGAAGCTGCGGCCAAATCACCCTTCGAAAAATCTGGCGCCGCGAGCCACCCGCAAGGATTGCGGCCTCGACCGGCGACCGATCACTGGACTCTCTCGACAGGTGCAGGGCGATGGATCCGGGACCGGCATATCGGATCGCAAAAATCAGTCCGACAAAAAGCATGTTTTGCGTGACCACGCCGGGCAGCCAGGAGTGACCTCCCTGCAAAACGGCGAGACCCAGGAAAATGCCGGGAATGAAAAACGGAAGCCACAGGGCACCGCGAAAACCTGCGATGCAAACCCGTAACGCGCCACGCGGAGTCACCGGCGGCAAGGAGGCATTGACGAAAGTCTGGAGGATACCGACTCCGGCAACGCAGGCCGCAGCGCTGGCAGCCACGCAAATGGAATTCTGGACCGCACCCACTCCCGCCGACCACGCGGGTCCCAACTCCGTCCAAGTCCGCTGGCTAATCAAAACAGTAAGTAATGGCAAGACGATCGAAACCACCACCACCAGACCCGCGGAGCCATGAATCCATGGCACCAGGGAGCGCAGCGGTCGCACCCAACTGGCCGTGTTTTGAACGGGTTGAGTTCGGGCCCATGACACCGGATGATGTCGAGCCGTCCACCCGACAACGGCCGGCAATAGGAGCAACGGCCATGCCGTCTGCAACGCTCCGATAGCGTCGAACTGGGTATTGAATCGAACCCAGAATTCCTCAGTGAACACCCGCACTTGAAACAAGGTCGGCACCGTGAAATTGGCGAGCGCCATTACGAGCGTCATTGCGGCCGAACACTGCAGGGCGGACCGGGCCACCGGCAGAAGCAATCGACGGATCAATGGCATTCCCACCAAATGCGGTTCCGCTTCAAGATGCGCCGGTTCGAGGTGTTCCCAGGCAGCGTAGACCAGAAAGGTGGTGACGGGCCAAGTGAGGCCAGCCAGAACGAGCACGGCGAGAACCATCGAGAGGCCATGCAGGCGCTCGGGATTCCACAAGGCGCGGGAACCGGCAGTCCATTCCAGCCACGCGTTCGTCGCCAAGAACGGTGGGAGCGCGAAAGCGATCACCGTGGCAGCCCACCAAAGCCGGCGCCACGGCAGCGGGCTGATCTTTAACGACAAGGCAACCGCCACCCCTGCAACAACCGCCAAAACCATGGTTCCAGATCCCAATAGAACGGAATTAAGCCAGACGGAAGGATTCATCGCTGAAAAATTTCCTGAAGTTCCGCAATCGCCGAGTCTAAGGAGGCGAGGACTTCGCTCCAGTTCGAATCGAGTCCGAAGGCACTCGTTCCCGGGGAGTCAGGATCGAGTGCGCCCAGAGCAATTAACCTCTGCCGAACCTCCGGAGACTGGAGATAGTCGTAAAGTTGGCGAACCGCGGGCCGATCGACCCGTCCCGAGACAAGGGCCACGGTGTTTGGCAGACGGAGGGTCTCCGTCCCAACGGATGCCATGGCGAGCTCCGCCCCCTCCCGACGGGCAGCGCGTACGTCGTCCGAATCCGTCAATCCCACGGTGACCTCGGAGCGTTGAAGTCTTCGGACAACCTGTGAATTCCCTTCCTCCAGAAACGGCCGGTTAGCGGCCAGCGCCTGGCACCAACCCTTCCAGGCAGGGGCTCCCCAATGGTGGCGCAGGACCAAAAAGTGAGTGCAGGTGGAACCAAAGAGCGGATAGGCCAGAGAGATCTTGCCGCGCCACCGCGAATTGGTGAGTTCCACGAAGGACCCCGGAAGATCTGTCGCCGAACGGGCGACCAGTGTCCGCGTCCGATGGCCAAACGCCGCCCAGGCATCTGCCCGCAAGACTCCGCGAGCCAGCAACTGCCGGGTTCGGAGTTCCTCGTTGCCCCAGTAAATATCACACATCGGGCGATCTCGCTCTGCGATCAATCGATTCGCCAGTCCCACCGTCTTGACCGCTTCGCTGTCAAAAACCGATTTTACTACAATGCCGGTTTCCCGTGAAAAATCAGCTAGGATTGCTTCGGCGAACACCTGGTCCTGGGCACAATACAAAACGACCGCCGCGCTCGGATTCTTCGGCTCGCAGCCAGGAGTCGTCAGGAGCAATGCCATGGCCAAGGATCGCAGGGACAACGACCCGAGCTCGAAGGGTTGGCTAGCTCGGGCACAAGCCCGAATGGAGAATGAGAGGAACGGCATGCGAGCCTTGCATTCAAGCAGTCCGGCGATGGTACCACCACCATTCCGAGAGCATTACGGCGAGTGCAGCCATCGCGAACCACCGCCAATACTCCAAATTCGCGCGTTGCAAAGTGGAAGCCGCAATTTCACCCCGGCGTCCCAGGGCGATGTGATCCCGGGGACGAGTATTACTCTCGTCGGCATCCAGCAGGTTGGCCGCGAACGCCATTTCGTTCGTACCGAGAGTGACCTGGTAGATGCCCTGTTTTCCAGTGCCGCCAAAGACAAATTCCCGCGCCTTGGGATCGATCGGCACGGTGAATTCGACCCCATTGGGGGGTCGAATCCGAGCGCTGGCCACGGGTTCAATAATCGACAGATGGAAGGCATCCCCCGCGCGCACCTTGAACTGTTCAGACCGGGCACTGGCCGGATTTAACCAATCCACCGCGTTGGCAATGAAGATCGGGAAGCTAATGCGCAATGGCCACGTGCTGTTCAACGTCTCAAAACCGATCCAAACAATCCGCTGACGCCCGAGTTCCCCCGCCACGATGAGCGGCGACTGTGGAGAATCCACCAACGACACACCCCACGTTGGCGTTTTGATGGAAATACTTTCTGCCACCTGGACGTTTTCGAACGTCGTGAAGCGCAACAACGGATGCGTGTTCCTCCAATCCACAATCGTCGGCGCCTCCAGACGTCCCATACCACCCGGAAACCAGTTCGTTGGCGCCACATGAATCGCCAGCACATTGCCAGCGGGCCATACCGATGGGACCACATCATCCAACACGATAAGATCCATCGCCGGAGCGGGTCCGGTTAGATCGGCAGCCGTGGAAAGCTCGACGGCCGAAGCAGCCGCATTCAATGCCTTTTCCAAGAACCGATTCCCCCGGGAAACCAAAAGAATTCGCACCGGCTGCGGCAACAAGCTCACCACACACGCCTCGTTATCCGCCGCCAAATCATCGGTATGATTCAATCGAAGCCGAAAGACGCCATCTTCCGGCTGCGAGGCTGAGAACACGATCGGAGTAAGATTCGTGTCCAGTGTCAGAGGTTTCGATTCCACCAGACGATCCGCAAACAGCAAATCCATCGTCGCCGAAATCGGCACCCCGGAGTGATTAGCCACGCTGGCAAAAATGGCCCGCCGACTCGGATCGTCCGGATTGGATTTCACGTCAAGGCTGACAATCCCCGCGTTGTTTGACCGCTGCCCGACACGATGAAAAATCAGCTTCAAATCCCGGCTGCCGAATTCATCGAGATTGGGGATCGCGCCATCGGAGAACAAATGCACCTCCGAACTGGCGTTGATACGGGTCCGTTCTTCAGCGACGCGCAAGGCATCCGTCAGCCGAGTCGGGGAATCCGTCACTCGGACCGAGTCCAGTGCCCGTCGAAGCGCCGACTTCTCGGAAGTTGCGCTCTGGCGAACCTCCGAACTGGCGCCGGCCACCATCAGGAGCATCTGCTGATTATTCGCCCCCTGCCCCGTTTTCAATCCGTCGATCAGCTGACGGATCTCAGCCTTCGCCTTTTCGAAGCGATTCGGGGACTCATCGACACACTGCATGGAGGCACTCGCGTCCAGAATCACCACCTGCAAGGCCGCCTCGCCCGTCTTGCCGGAGAAGTACGGACGCGCCAGCGCGAGCACCGCCAATAGCAACAGCAGCAGTTGCAGAAGGAGGAGCCAATTGTGGCGCAACCGTTGAAACGGTGCACTCGCCTGCGTTTCCGCCAGGAATTTTTGCCAGAGCAGCGTCGACGGCACCACCCGTACGACCCGCTTCCGCTTCAATAGGTAAAAGACCACCACCGCGGGCAGCGCCAGTCCGAACCAAAAGGCAACGGGGGAAAGGAAATTCATCGCGAAAACAGGAGTCGTTAGCCCCACACCTCTTGCGCCCGAAGTTGCGTGAGCAGTAGCTCGCCAAGATCCGTTGACGAGCTCACGCTGAAAAATCGGATGCCACGGCCGCTGGTATACTCGCGCAAGCGCTGGACGAAACTGGCAACCATCCGCTGGTAGGCGGGCAGCCGATACTTCCCGAAAGTCACTTCCTCAAGTCCGCCCGTCTCGGAATCCACCAGGCGCAGATCGCCAAATGTGGTCGGATTCAATTCCTCGGGCGCGAGAATCTGAACCGCACTGACCTGAAACCCACGGCCAATCAACGAGGCCAGACCCGGTTCATATCCGGCCGGATCCAGAAAATCGCTGAGCACGATCGCCACTCCAGCCTGCCGAGCTTCCAGAGCGCCCCGCTTCAAGGATCCGTTCAAATCTGCGACCCCACCCGGCGTCAGGGAACTCAGATTCTGAAAAAACGTCATCGCCGACTTCTTGCCACGGATGGATCTCAATGAACCCTCCACCGCCGCCTGTGGAACCCGATCGGTTGTCACCGAGCCCGTCGCGATTCGAGCGGGAGCGGCTGGGAACACGTTTACGGCCACCCGGTCAAATCCACACAAGGCCACATATCCAACTGCTGCCGCGATCTGCCGGGCGAAACTAAACTTGGTTGGTTCGCCAAAATTCATGCTCTCGCTGGCATCGAGAAAAATCCTGACCGGCAGTTCTCGCTCCTCCTCATAGAGCTTGAGAAACAACCGGTCGAGCCGGCCAAACAGGTTCCAATCGAGATAGCGCAGATCATCGCCCGACACGTAATTTCGGTGATCGGCAAATTCGACACTCAACCCGCGGGACCGACTGCGGCGCTCGCCTTTGGTCGAACTTTTCGAACGTCGAGCCGCCAGGAGTTGGATCTGCTCCAACCGTCGCAGCAATTCAGGGGTAATGAGGGCACTCATCTCGGGTCTTTGTTTTTTTGCCACACCAGCCTCTCCCATGAACCGACTCCATAGTGGCACCGGCATCCTGCCGGTGAGCCTGCACAGAGCCCAACACTCGCCGGCAAGATGCCGGCGCTCCCAGGTTCATGGTCTCAATTCATGTCCATTCTTTGGAAAACTTTTCTACCCATGAACCGCCCCCTCTCCCTGCCCTCTCCCCCGCTCGGGGCGGGGGAGAGGGTGGCCGTAGGCCGGGTGAGGGGCGGCCTTCGGTTCATGGCATCCCGTTGGCATCCAGTTTCCAAGAAAAGTACCGTCTCCTCCCAATTCAGGCCATCACCGCCGCATCTTTCGGCACGTCCCGCAACACCTGGGCGATGACGTGATCCGTCGTGATTCCCTCCGCTTCCGCTTCAAAATTGACGATCAACCGATGGCGCAATGCCGGCGGCGTCACCGCAACAATATCATCAAAACTCACGTTAAATCGCCCGTGAGTCAGTGCCCGGACTTTCGCACCAAGGATCAGTACCTGCGCACCCCGCGGGCTGCTGCCAAACCTCAGATACTGATTGGAAATCGGAGCCGCCGTCTCGGTCTTCGGATGGGTCGCCAGAACGAGACGCACCGCAAAATCCTTGACATGAGTCGCAATCGGAACCTGACGCACCAGCTTCTGCAATTCCGTCAACTCTTCCCCAGCCAAGATCTTGTTCGGTCCCACGCGCTCACCCTCCGTGGTCCTGTTCAGCACCTCCGTCATTTCAGCCGCCGTCGGATAGCCCACCACGATCTTGAAGAAAAATCGGTCCAACTGCGCTTCGGGAAGTGGATAGGTCCCCTCCTGGTCGATTGGATTTTGCGTCGCCAGCACGAAAAACGGCCGCGGGAGAGGTCGAATCTGTCCTCCAGCCGTCACTTGCCGCTCCTGCATTGCCTCCAACATCGCCGACTGCGTCTTCGGGGTCGCCCGATTGATTTCATCGGCCAGCACAATGTGGGCAAATACCGGCCCGTGTTGGAACTGGAACTCTCGACCGCCTCCCGGCACCTCGACCACCAGGTTGGTGCCCAGAATATCGGCGGGCATCAGGTCGGGAGTAAACTGAATCCGATTGAAGGATAGATCAAGGACCTCACTCAGCGTGCGCACGAGAAGTGTCTTGCCCAATCCCGGCACACCCTCGAGCAGCACGTGCCCACCGCCAAAAATCGCGATCAACGTGCTGTCCACGACATCGTCCTGACCCACGATAATCTTGCCGATCTCCTGACGAATAGCGGCATACGTCTCGCGGAACCGGGCGATGGATTCTTCGGTATTCATGAAAAGACAAGCGATTGGACCGGAGGCCGCCGGAAATGTTTCAAATGAAGACTGTTCACGATCTGGCTCCGAGGCAAGACGGCAGATGAGCCGAACAAACGGTTCTCAAATTCTCCCACGCCGGGCGACCATCCCGGGGTCTTGTCAACGCGGACGCAATCGCACCTCGCCCGCGTGAAGTTCGGGGGATGGCGAGTTGGTCGCCAGCGCAACATACGGGAAATTGGTCTGCCACGAGCCGTAGCCGCTGTGTTGGACGGCGAGCCGCAGGTTGAGGCCGATGTCCCCGAATGAAAACAGCAGGGCCACCCGTTTCTTCGGCAACTGAAAGCTGCCGGCCGCATCCGTCCTCACGTAGTCGTGCATCAGCATCAGTTCTTCGGCGCCCTTCAGGAACCCGCCTGTGCTCTGGCGTCCGCTCCATAGTTTTCGTCCGACGAGCGCATAGCGCACCGGCCGACCCGAGTTGTCGTCCACGACGTTCCCGGTCACCCGCGGCGCAATACAGTCAAGGCTCGGCCCATGGAACGACCCGCAGCCGGCGCAGCCGATGGCAAGCCACGTCAAAATGATCCCCATCCATAAACGCATGCGGTAGACGCTAGTGCGGGTCGCCGGTTTCGTCACGAACAGCCATGCCGCCTAGTTCGCGGTCTTCGCCGAGACCGTGTTCGAGTAGGCGCTATTGCCGGCCCCATTGTAAGCTCTCACCCGATAGGAATAAGTGGTCCTTTTGCTCAAACCCGAATCTCGATAGCTCGCCACTCCAGCGCCCACAGTGGCTACCTGAGAATAACTGCCGCCACTTTTGGAACGTTCAATCTTAAATCCAGACGCCGTTGGTCCCGACGGACTCGGTGTCCAGGTGAGTTGAATTTCGGACCGTGAGAGCGTGGTGGCGGCTAGGTTGCTGGGAGCGGACGGAGGGCCATTGGGAGTGGCGGACATTTCATTCGAGGGGGGACTGGCTCCGAAAGAATTCACGGCTTTGACGACATAATAGTATCGTATTCCATTGACGACCGAGTCGTCGGTGTAACTTGTATTGACCAGGGAAGAAGCCAGCGCAGACCCGAACAAGCCCGAAGTAGTCGATCGATAAATCTCATACGAGGCGGCTCCAACCACGGGGTTCCAGGCCACTCTAAGCTGCGAATTTCCCACGGTGATCGGCTGGACCACCGGTGGCAGTGGAGTCGTCGTTATCGGAAGCAACTTGGAGATATCTAATCGCCCACCGGTGACCGTTTTCCCGGCGAGCGAGGGAGTCGGTGTCGTCGCGGCGAAGAGCGCATTTCTGATTTGTGGAGCCGTCGCGCCAGGAAAAATAGAAGCATACAATGCCGCCGCCCCCGTAACGTGGGGTGCGGCCATCGAGGTGCCGTTATAGGAAGCCCAAGTGTCCACCGGAACGGAAGAGACGATGGCCACTCCGGGAGCGCCCAAATGGACCTTGGTCGCACCATAGTTAGCCCAACTGGCCTTGGAACCCGAGCTATCAATGGCGGTGACCGCAACGACGGAGTTGAAGCTGGCCGCGGTTTCCGAGCTCGTTCCAACGGTGGTATCGTAGTTCGCGGGATAGACGGCGGTCGTATCGTTGTTGATCGCCTGGCCGATAAAGTTGCCGTTACCGGCGGCGGCGATGAATAGAATGTCGGCTTTGGCGGCACGAATGATCGCATCATGGAGAGATTGCGAGTAACCACCCCCGCCCCAGGAATTGTTCAAGGCCACAATGTTGATGTCCGGATTGTTCTGTTTGAGGCTGGTCAGATAATCGATGGCCTCCACCGCCGCCGCCGTGTTCCCGCCGTTCGGACCGAGGAATTTCGCGGAGATCATTTGAATGTTCCAGTTGACTCCGACCACTCCGCCGTTGTCCTGCTTGGCACCGATGGTGCCGGAGACATGAGTCCCGTGTGCGTCTTGGCCGGCTGTGTAGATAGGACCACCGTTATAGAAGTTCCGGCTGTCGGCCACAGCAATGTTTCCGTTCAAGTCGGGATGAAGGTACTGCACGCCCTCGTCAATGACACCGACGTACACCGTACTGGATCCGACATATCCGGCCGCCCACGCGTCGTCCGCGTGGCTGCCGAAGGTATTCACGGGGCCCGCTGACGGGCTATCGCCGTACATTCCCCACAGACTCCCGTTGTCAAAGTAAAGATCCGCTGGACCGGCCTGGTGAGTGTAAACCCAGTTCGGTTCAACGAACTCGATCGCAGGGTTGCGTCGGAGCACCTCGATCGCCTGGCGAACCGGCAGACCGGTCCACATGTGACTGATGCCGGAATGCCCTCGATCCTTCATGGCCTCCGTCTCAATGTGCTTAATGAGACTCAGAGTTCCACGCTTCACCGCGTCACGCAATTCGGTATCGGTCGCGGTCGCCTTGAATTTGACCAGGATCTGCGCCGCCATGTATTCGGTGCCATCGCTACCGTCGCGGATCGTTGCGAACGGTTGCGCAGAAACCGACCCCCACTCCAGGATGCCGGCAAGGATCAGCGTCGTGGCAATTGTTGCGGTATTCCACCAACGATTTAAGGGCTTAATCATAGGAATGAGAATAGACCTCTAAACGTCGGCCACGAACCGCGCAACACGAATTTCGGATGCGTTTCCGGACGGGGAGCATCCGGGAGTTGTTGGAGACGGTAGCGGACGCCGCGCTGCGGCGTCCCCGCGCCGTTCAGGCGCGGCACGAACCGCGCAGCGGGCCTGTCCGCCCGCTGGACGCGGGCGGGGTTGTCGCGGCGCGACAACTTCTACCAACAACTTCGGGATGGGTTTCCAAACAAGGCATCCGATTGAAACCATTCCAAAGCCATTCAAATGTTCCCGGGACTTAATTCGCGTGAGGGTGTTGCCGTGTTTGGCACGACTCTCTACTGTCTGCGACTGATGAATCTGGATCGTTTGCTGTCTCTAATCGGGTGTTCAATCCTCCTGGCCGCCGGCTGCTCGAAACAGCCGGCTGGAAACCTGGCGGATGCCCCGGAAACAGTGACCAACTATCCCGTTCGGGGTATCATCCGCGAATTGCCTCCGGACGGACAGAAGGTGGTTATCAAGCACGAGGAGGTGCCCGGTTACATGCCGGCGATGACCATGCCATTTTCCGTCCGGGACCGGGCGCTGCTTCAGGGCTTGAAAATCGGTGACACGGTTCGCTTCCGGCTTCGCGTCACACAAACGGACGGGTGGATTGATGACATCCGCGCGGAGCCAGCAGATACTTCATCGAAACCCGACGACAATCCGCTGACAGCGGTTAATGTATTGCCAAACGTCCCAGAACTAAAGCCGGGCGACCCACTTCCCGATTACGTCTTAACCAACCATTTTGGCCGGCCGTTTCATCTGCATGATTTCAAGGGGCAGGCACTGGCGATTACCTTCATTTTTACCCGATGCCCGTTTCCAGACTTCTGCCCCCGTATGACCGACCGGTTCCGCGGAACCTACAAGCTCCTGATGGAATCCGGGAAACCCGACAACTGGAAACTGTTGTCGCTTTCGTTTGACCCACAGTTTGACACTCCGCGAGTGCTGAAGGAGTACGCCGAGATCCGGAACCTCGATCTCGACCGCT
Source organism: Akkermansia muciniphila (assembly GCA_945861565.1). Classification (GTDB taxonomy): domain Bacteria; phylum Verrucomicrobiota; class Verrucomicrobiia; order Limisphaerales; family UBA9464; genus SIBK01. The sequence continues at coordinate 27,179 of CAMAUY010000009.1, read as the reverse complement.
GGTGGTTGGCGAGCGGGAGCTTCGACCAGATCGATCCCTTGGCAGGCCATTTCGGCCTCTACTTCGGTCGCAATCTTCCGCCCGCCGCGCAGAACCACGTGCTCCGAACCGTGGTGATCGATACCCTCAGTCGGGTTCAACGGGTCTTTATTGGAAATGAATGGACGTCGTCGGAACTCGCCGCAGAACTCCGTAAGGCCGCGGCACCGCTCCCGTAGACACCGGATGAGTTCCGGGGCGCTGTTGCGCCGGACCTTCGAAAGCGAATCCGCGAAGAGACTCGTCGCGCGCCTTCGAAAAGCTCAGACTCCCACTCCTACTTGGATCTGCCACGAACATCGCGCTGGCTTCCCGCCTTCGGCATCCTGTTTTCCCTGGCGGTGCTAGGGTCCGCCGTCGCGGTCACCCAGGGACGGCTCCGACTCGAACTCCGAGACCAACTGGCAGGGAGGGAGGGACGGCTCCTGGCCGCACTCCTTGACCGCCAGCTGGCCGCCTCCGGCGATGGGCGGACTAACGATCCGCTGCAGGCGGTGATCGAAACCTCCATTGAGCCCGACCTGCCGGGCGTGCTCGCGGTTCGCCTCTTTGACCCGGAGGGGCGTCCGCTCGCACAGTTGCTCGGCAGTTCTGACGCAGTTGATCCAGACCCGAGCCTTTTACACGGCGCTGGTGCTGGAATTCTGCAGACGCGCTTTCACCCAGGCTCGGGCCCCCAGCCGCCCTGGCTCGAAGTCGTCACCCCACTCCGCTCCGGACCGGACGGCGGCCTATTCGGGCTCGTGCAATACATTCTGGATGGCGCCGATTTAAGCCGCGAATACCGCCTGCTGGATGAGCGCCTTCTCGGGCAAAGCGCACGGGTCTTTTCCGTTGCAGGAATCGTCATGACGGGACTTCTTGCGTGGGCCTTTCGGCGGCTGGCTCGATTCAATCGAATGCTGGCCGATCGCACCGCTCGATTACTGCAGGCGAATCACGAGCTCACCCTGGCCGCGAAGACCTCGGCGGTAGGTGCCGTCACCTCCCACCTGGTGCATGGCTTGAAGAATCCGCTGGCAGCACTCCGACAAGTGGTCGCACTTCTGCCCGAGGAAGCCGGGCGTGCCGATGCGGCAAATTCAACGCATCGGATGCAGCGCCTCATCGACGAAGTGGTGCGGGTACTCCGGGACGAGCAGGACGGTTCCACGTATGAATTGTCGCTGGCAGAGACAATGGCTCTTCTGACGACGCGACTCTCCACGGTCAGCCGCGAACGACGAATTCAAGTGCAGGTGCAACCGCCCGGATCCGGAACGTTATCCAACCGCGAGGCGAACCTCGTACTGCTGATACTCGAAAATCTGGCCACCAATGCAATTCAGGCGAGCCCGCCCGGGGGTACCGTTCATCTTTGGGTTCAACGGACGTCTCGGGCGGTCGAATTCTGGGTTCGCGATGAGGGGTCCGGAATTCCTGAAGAAGTGAAAGCCAAACTCTTTACCTCAATCACCTCCTCCAAACCGGGCGGGTCCGGCCTCGGGCTCGCGATCAGCCGGCAACTGGCGCTTCATCTCGGTGCCGTCCTGGAGTTGGAATCATCCAATAGCACCGGTACCCTATTTGTCCTGCGCCTTCTCCGCGAATTTCCTCACGCGAACGCAGGGTAGCCATTTTAACAACGGCACGCATGCCGTCTCACCGAATCGGCCAGTACTCCATCGGCCAGCACCCCGTCGGGCTTGATCGAGCCCCCGCCGCTCAGCCTATGCCGTGATCGCCGCCCGCACCGTCCCCCGGGGCGGGGATCTCAGCCTTGGTGCGGCTTCGCCGAGCGGCCTCGCCCTCCGGGCGATTCGCTGCCTCGACGACGTCCTCCTTCCCGGCAACTCCAGCCTTGTCCTTTTCCTCGTCATCGAAATCACCATCCGGGGTGATTGGGCGATGATAGTATGAAGCGTAATAGTACGTGGTGTAATAGTAGTATGGATTGTCGATCGACACGCCATTGACAATGAGGCCGAGAATGGGAACTCCCCGCTGGCGAATCGTGCTAAGGCCCAGTTTTGCAAAACGCATCGAGGTCTTGCCCGCCCGGACGACAAAAAATAGTCCATCGAGGAATGCGGCAATGGAAAACGTGTCATCAATCGCGGTGAGCGGCGGACAGTCGAAGATCACGTAATCGAATTCGGACCTCAGATCGCGGATGAAATTCTTTGTGGCCGGGCCAATGAGCAGTTCCGAGGGGTTGTGCGGGCGTTCCCCAGCACGCATGAAGAACAGGTTGTCGATGCCCGTCTCGCGGACGGCGTCCTTAACGGATAACTTCCCCTGGAGAACCTCAGCAAGGCCCGCCTCCAGTGGTTGCTCGAAATACCCGTGAATGTTGCCGCGACGCAGATCAGCATCCACCAACAGGGTCTTGTTCCCGGCATTCGCAAGCGTCACGGCGAAGTTGGTCGTGAAGGTGGTCTTTCCATCACCGGGCACCGCACTGGTCACCGCCAGTAACCGCTTCGCACTACCCTCAGGACTGAGCAAAAGAGCCGACCGCACGCCGCGGAGCGCCTCCGCGAACATGGTATGCGACTTCATTCGACTCAAAAGCAGGTAGCCCTCCTTATAGTGCTTCTTATCTACTTCGGGAAGCTGGCCAATGACTGGCTCGTCGAGGGCCTCCTCAATCTGCTCAGGCTGCTCCAGGCGATCGTCCAGTCGGTGAAGGAGGTACAGGGCACCAATCCCCGAGATCAGCCCAATTAGGATTGCGGTACCAATAATCAACGGCCGATTCGGTCCCGTTGGCTCCGGCGTGCCACCACCGACTTCGACCAAACTAAACTGTTCATCATCACCGCCCATCATTGCGAAGGACTGCAACTGCTTGCGAAGAACGTCCAGGTTCTGTTTGACGATATCTTCGTCTTCGCGGAGACGCTTGTATTCCGTCAATACCGACGTCGATTCAAAAACCTTTTGCTTCAAGCTTTCGATCACGGGCGGATAGCCGGCTTCCTTGAGTTTCATTGCCTCAATCGAGTTCACGCGCATCTCTTCGATCAATGCCAGCGTTGTCTTGAGCTCCCGGCCCGTCGCTTCCAACAAATTCTGGAGCCGAATCATGTGTGGGTGCGCCGGCTTAAGATTCGTGGAGAGTCTGGCGATTTCGTCTTCGTACTTGCTGATGAGCATCTTGGTTTCGGTGTACCGGCCGCCGGCCTCACTTTTGGTACTGGCATCGAGTCCTTCTTCGAACCGCCCGGATCCACTGCGATCATTGGGAATCAAATCCTTCGCACCGGCCCCTCCGGAAGCACCTCGGGATGTCGGAAGGCTCGGCACTCCCTGGACCGCACCACTGGCAATCTGCTCGGTCGTGGCACTCTCATAAATCTTCCGAGTCATCTGCAGGATTTCAAATTCCCGCTGCAACAAGTTCAGACGCTCCTGATCTGCCAGGCCGGCGTCGACTTCGCTCGTGATATTGTTTCGTTTCCGAAAATCTTCCAACGCGTTGCGAGCCCGCTCCAGTCTCTGTTCAAAGGTCAAAATATCCCGCTGCGTGGCCGCCTCCGAGGAACCCATGATGCTGGCACGCTGCTGCTTCTTAAAGTCCACGAACTCCTGCGCCCAAGCCGTTGCAAATTTTTGAGCGTAATCGTAGTTGGTCGACGTCACTTTCATGATGAAAGTGCTACCCTTGCCCGTATACGCATCCATCTTGGGCCGGCTGGCCCGGTTGGTTTGATCCCTCCCCTCCGATAGCTTGGCCATTACCTTGCTAATCAGGGAACTGCTCTGCATCAACTGAATCTGTGTGTCCGAAAACTTGGACGCATCTTCCGTGATTTCCGCTCCGATCGCGTTGCCGCGAACCCTCGAAGCAATCATCAATACCGAGTTCGAAACATACCGGTTCGGCGTCGCCCAAGCGATCCAAAGTCCAATCGCCGTCCCGATCAGCGTGAGCACCGTCAGCAAAAGCCAGCGATCGGCGATCATTTTGAAGTACCGCCGGAAGTGCAGGTACAGGTTAATGCGATCGACCAGCGAGGTGCCGTAGCCGGGAAGCGGTGTGCTATAGGAGCCGTAGGGTGCTTTCATTACGAAATGGGGAAAATCAAAAAGGGGTCACCACCGATCAGTTAGCTGCCGAAGCGAAATGTTTTCGACGGAACGTCCACTCGGTCGCCGTCCTTCAATTCGATGTCTTTATCGAGCAAATTCTTCTTCATGATCTCATCCACGTTTACTTTGATGATCTCGGGTTTTCCAGTTGGGCCCTTCCGGCTAATCTTGACCTTTTTGAGATCGGCCCATTCCGAGTAGGTCAACTGGATGATTGCCTCCGTAATCGTAAGTCGCTCCCCCTCTTGCAAGGGAACGGTGCCCTTGACCTCGCCATAAAAAATCGCTTTCGGACCGCTGCCCGAGAGGTTCTTGCGCCCGGACGCATACAGGTTCAGGCTGACGGTGGCGTGGTGGTAGAATTCGTCCTCCAGTCGCTTCGTCAAATCCTGACGTAAATCCTCAAGCTTCTTACCCTTCGTTCCCAGCGTGATGATCCGGTCGGTCCCTCGGCTGACCGGGAAATGGGCGTCGCCAATTTCTGTGATAAAAACATCCATGGGTTCGGTTCCGGTGGAATTCACTGGATCTTCCTCGATTGTGTATCGCAACACATCCCCGGATCGCAGCTCACGGTTCGCGCCGTCCACCGGCGTGTCGCCGGAAGCGTTGGCGGCCGAGTTGGTGGAGGCACTTTCTGATTGGGCACCCAGCCGCAGGCCGATCATCGCCGCGATCAGCAGAGGAAAAAGCAGTCGTATCATAGTAATGTGATTAGAAACGGTAGGAAATCGACACGTTCGCCGTCGTTTCGTTGTAATTTCCAGAAGGAATATCACTGGATCGTCGGTTGTGGCCAAGCCCCAACAATCCAGTCACGCGCCGAGAAAATGGGTAGTCTGCCCCCACATAGAGACGGAGCGTGTCCCCGGAGTCCTGGATGGAAGATCCGGAAACGGGTGCCGACTGAACGTAATTGAGCCAGGAAATTCCCCCGGATAGCCCCATCCGGCGGATCAGCTCCGGGGCAACAATTCCGTAGGCAATTTCCTGATTTTCGGTGTAATTACTCCCAAAACCCAGATCGGCGGACTGGGAAAAACTCAAATAATGCTGCATCCGCGGACTGAACTGGTGGTTCACGGTCGCTTCGTAGGTCAGGCCCGTAAAACTGGAGTCATCCTGAATGGAGGTCGGCGAAGTACCGACGTCAAACTCGCTGACAGTATAGCCGACAGACGCCGAACACTGGATATTCTTGAAAGGCCGAAAGCTAAGGATAGGGCCCGTCGACCAGCTCGTGGCATCATTCTGTACCTCCTCCAAAAAGTCGCTGCTCGACATCCGACCATAGACTCCCGTCGACCAGACCGGCCCGAATCTCTTTTCCAGCGACGAACTCAATGTGTGCGTGTCACGATCCTGGCTGCTGAAGTTGCCCGAATAATTTCGCGTTATACCATATCCGTACCCTCCCAAAAGCACCAACTCTTCATTGATTGCCCAACTCGCAGTTGTTCCCAGCGTGTTATCGATTATTTGAGAATTGACCAGCGCCGTGGCCCCCGGTTCCTGCGAGGCGACCACCTCCGCTCGAGTTCGATTGTCATTCGGAGCGATAAACCGGTCGTACACCACGATCATCACGTTGCCGACGATCACGCGGTAGTTCAAAACAGAGCTTGGCGAGAGGCCCGCATTCAGAAAGTTCAGTTCCGGGTTATTGATGTAAAAATCGTACCCGAGCCCCAAGTCCAGTCCGATCTGACTCGCCTTGGACGGAGCATAGTTCAGGCTCACACCCATCCGCGGGGCAATTACCACGTCCGACTCCCGACCGGTATCAACCAAGAAAACGTTGTCGGTGTACCGCGTAGAGAGGCCGGCATACAAAGACCCGGATAGATTTCCGTAGCGAAAACTCGTGTCACCGCGGGAAATCACCGAGCTCGGCGGAACGTAGGGAAGGTTGTTCTGCAGCGTCGAAAAATCGTCGTGCGGAGAGCCGGTTGAACTCTGACTTCCGTGTCGCTGCCCTTGAAAGCTGACCGGCAATCCCGACTGAAAATACTCCTGAGCTCGGGGAGACACCACCCCAAACGCCACCGCCACCACCACCCGCCACGATGCGCGCCTGCGAAGACCCCACGCACCCTGAAATGCTGTCAAATCAGCCGACATCAACTCAAATTTTCGCATGGTTTTCGCGCCGGATGGGGACTCCCGCTGAAAAACTCTCGCTGGGAATGTGCAAAAGGATCCGCACCGACGACATCAGGAGTCTGCCGTTGACGGTCAGCTTTTACAAGCGAGAATCCTATGGTCGGTGGTCAGTGGTCGGTGGTCAGTGGTCGGTGGTCAGTGGTCGGTGAATTGAGCCACTTCGCCCGACGCTGATTGAATCAAGCTGCGCCCCGGACCGAGCACCAAAACAAAACAACTCAACAACCATGCAATCAAAAGCCATCCTCGCCTTCCTGAGCCTTGCGCTCGGCACGGCCATCGCGCTCCCGGCAGGGGCGCAAGAAGTCCTCCCTCGTCCGGAACAACCCTTCGGCGGCAAACTTGGCCGTACGACCAAGGAATCCACGAAGGATTTCCCCAAGGAAGTCCACGCCCCGAAAGGCGCGCCGAACATTCTTGTCATCCTCACCGATGACGTGGGCTTCGGTGCGTCGTCCACGTTTGGCGGACCCATTCCCACGCCGACGTTTGACCGTCTGGCGAAGAACGGACTTCGCTACAATCAATTCCACACCACAGCCCTCTGTTCACCGACGCGCGCCGCACTGCTGAGCGGACGCAACCATCACAGTGCCAGCACCGGTGTCATCACGGAACTGGCCAGCGGCTTCCCCGGCTACAATTCGCTGATGTCGAAGCGTTGCGGGACGTTCGCCGAAATCCTGAAGCAGAACGGCTACAACACGTCCTGGTATGGCAAGAATCACAATGTGCCCGACTGGATGACCAGCCAGGCCGGGCCGTTCGACCTGTGGCCGACCGGGCTGGGCTTTGAATACTTCTACGGCTTCATCGGCGGCGACACGAGCCAGTGGAATCCGGCCCTCGTCGAAGGCACCAAGCCCATTGAGCCGCCGCATGACGCGAAGAATTATTTCTTCGACAAGGACATGGCCGATCATTGCATTGACTGGATTCGGATGCAGCACGCGACGGCGCCCGGCAAGCCATTCCTCGCCTACTACGCGCCGGGCACGGCCCACGCGCCCCATCACGCACCGAAGGAATGGATCGCGAAGTTCAAGGGCCGGTTCGACCACGGCTGGGACAAGGTGCGCGAGGAAACGTTCGCACGGCAAAAAGCGGCGGGCGTCATTCCGGCGACTGCGACGTTGACCGTGCGCGACGCCAGCATTCCGGCGTGGGACAGCTTGAACGCTGACAAGAAGAAAGTGTTTGCCCACATGATGGAAGTCTACGCCGCGGCGCTCGCGCACTGCGACAACCAGATGGCCCGCATCCTCGACACCATCGAGGCGGAGGGTGAGCTGGACAACACGCTCGTCATCTACATCCAGGGCGACAATGGCGCGAGCGGCGAGGGCGGCATGCAGGGATTGCTCAACGAGATGACGGTGTTCAACGCCATCCCCGAAGACATGAAGGAAGTGATCCGCCGCATGGACGAACTCGGCGGACCGACGACGTTCAATCACTACCCTGTCGGCTGGGCGCACGCCATGTGCGCGCCGTTCCAGTGGTGCAAACAGATCGCCTCGCACTTCGGCGGCACGCGGAACGGCATGGTCATCTCCTGGCCCGCGCGCATCCAGCAGACCGGCCAGGTCCGTTCGCAGTTCTGCTCGGTGATTGACATCATGCCGACGCTGCTCGAAGCCGCCGGGGTGCCCGCCCCGACGAGCGTTAATGGCGTGACGCAGAAACCGATCGAAGGCACGAGCCTCGTCTATACGTTTGATGATGCGAAAGCGCCGTCGAAGCACACGACGCAATACTTCGAGATGTTCGGCAACCGCGCCATCTACCATGAGGGCTGGGTCGCCGCGACGACCCCGGGGGTTGCTCCATGGGATACAGCCGCCGAGACACAAGGGCGATTGCCTGCGGTCCTCGACTATAAGTGGGAACTCTACAACGTGAGCGAGGACTTCTCCGAGGCCAACAACCTCGCGGCCAAAGAACCGGCGAAGCTCAAGGAGTTGCAGGAACTCTTCTGGACCGAGGCAGAGAAGTATAACGTGCTGCCGATCGAGAATGGCAGAATTGACCGCTTCGACGTGTCGCAGCGTCCCAGCCTGACTCGTGGCCGCGACGCGTTCACCTACTATCCTGGCCTGGTTCGCATCACGGAAGGCGCAGCGCCGGACACTAAGAACAAGTCCTGGCAGATCAAGACGGAGGTTGTGATTCCGAAGAGTGGCGCGGAAGGCATGTTGCTCACGCACGGTGGGCGCTTTAGCGGTTGGGGGCTTTACCTGCTCAAGGGCAAGCCAACGTTCTGCTATAACCTCGCTGGTGTTGCCCGTTATTACGTTGCCGGCAAGGAAAAGCTCACGCCGGGCGCGCACACCATCGTGTACGACTTCACGTATGACGGCCCAGGTCTCGGTAAAGGCGGCACCGGCACGATCCAAGTGGACGGCAAGAGGGTGGCGAGCGGCCGCATCGAACGCACCCTGGCGTTCCGTCTCTCACTCGACGAGACGCTGGACTGCGGCGAGGACACCGGCACGCCGGTCAGCGAGGATTATTTTAACAAAATGCCGTTCAAGTTCACCGGCGAGATCAAGAAGGCCACGATTAACCTGAAGCCTACGCCCTTGACTGTGCAGGATCAGCGGAAACTTGAGGATGGCAAAGTGTCCGCTGCCATTGCGGCGCAATGAGGAAGGGATCCCATGGCCGTGCCCATCGTCGCAAGGCCGTACGTGCGCGATGATTCCCGCAATCAGCCAAAGAAAGAACACAGTTATGAAACGAACAACACAAACAATCCTGGCGCTCGCCGGATGCATCGTTGCATCCAGCGCCCTGGCGGCAGAGCCCGGCAACGACGAGGGCCTCACTAAGGCTGATGTTGCTCATATCAGCCGGCCGCAGTTCTCGCCCTATGCCGGGCGAAATTATCCAACGCGCGTTTTGTGGGGTGATACCCACTTGCACACCGCAGTTTCGGTGGATGCGGGCACGATGTGCCGCGTCGGGCAGGAGGATGCCTTCCGTCTCGCGCGCGGCGAGGAAATCGCGACCACTTACGGACTCCGCGCCAAGCTCTCCCGGCCGCTCGACTTCCTGGTGATCGCCGACCACGCCGAGATGTACGGCTTGATGCCTCAGTTGCTCAGTGGCGATCCCGAAATTCTCGCTACCGAGAAAGGCAGGAAGTGGTATGATGCGCTGAAGAGCGGCGACAACGACAAGGTCTTCGCGACGGCAATGGAGATCGTGGCCTCGCTGTCCACCAAGGACGCCCCCATCAAGAGTGAGAAGGCCGTGCGAAACGCCTGGCAGGCTTACACCGCGCTGGCGGACAAATACAACGAGCCCGGCCGCTTTAGCGCGATCATCGGTTTCGAATACACCACCATGGGCGGCAATAATCTCCACCGCAACGTCCTCTTCCGGGGCAACTCCAGCGTGGCGAACCGCACCGTGCCTTACTCGCAGTTTGACAGTCAGAATCCGGAAGACCTCTGGACGCATCTGGCGGAATTCGAAAAACGGACCGGAGGCGAGGTGCTGGCCATACCGCACAACGGAAACTTGAGCAATGGCCGCATGTTCTCGGTGGAGACCTTTGACGGCAAGCCATACAGCAAGGAACTGGCGCTCATGCGCGCACGGTTCGAGCCGATTGTCGAAGTCACCCAGATCAAGGGAGACAGCGAGGCGCACCCGGCCCTCTCGCCGAACGATGAGTTCGCCGACTACGAAAAGTGGGACAAGGCCAACCTCAACGGCACCGAAGTGAAGAAGCCCGAGATGTTCCAATACGAATACGCCCGCGAAGCCCTCAAGAACGGCTTGTTGCTGGAGCGGAAACTTGGCGTGAACCCGTTCAAGTTCGGCATGATCGGCAGCACCGACGCGCACACCGCCCTGGCGGCGGTCGAGGAGGAGAACTTCTTCGGAAAACACTCCGGAGTGGAGCCCGGACCGCATCGCTGGGAGCACGTCGTCATCGAGTCGCCTGATCCCAAATATACCGTCAAAGGCTGGCAGCAGGCCGCCGCAGGTTACGCCGGTGTCTGGGCGACCGAAAACACGCGCGAAGCGATCTTCGATGCCATAAAGCGCAAGGAAACGTATGCCACGACCGGCCCACGCATGGTGGTCCGCTTCTTCGGTGGATGGGACTTCACCGCAGACGACGCCCAGTCGCGTCTCCCGGCCGGAGTTGGCTACGCCAAGGGTGTTCCGATGGGTGGCGATTTGCGCAAAACCACCGGCGGCAAGTCACCGAACTTCCTCGTCGCCGCGCTAAAGGATTCCTATAGCGGCAACCTCGATCGCATTCAGATCGTCAAAGGTTGGCTGGATAAAGACGGAAAAACCCACGAGAAGATTTACGACGTTGCATGGAGCGGCGACCGCAAACCCGGCGCGGATGGCAAAGTTTCGCCGGTCGGCAACACGGTGGACGTGGCGAAGGCGACCTGGAAAAACACCATTGGTGCCCCGGAACTGAGCGCCACGTGGACGGACCCGGATTTCGATGCAGAGCAACCCGGGTTTTACTACGCCCGGGTCATCGAGATCCCCACGCCGCGCTGGACTGCCTACGAGGCGCTGCGCTTCGGAATCAAGATGCCCAAGGAAGTTCCGATGACGACCCAGGAACGCGCCTATACGTCGCCCATTTGGTATAACCCGGGGGAGTGATTCGATGGTGAAACGCGCCAGCGGGGGTTCGCCCGCTTCAGGATTCGATGCTCGCCAGTTCTTTGAACGGGTTGAACACTTTCAAACCGGGGCGGCGGAAATGTTTGTCGTTGCCGGTGACTTGAGTTTCTTGGGAAGCTGCCGGCTGCGCGGCGGCAAATCGTCCATGGGCACGGGACAGGCCTTCAGCACTTCGAGCCAATCCGGTTTCTTCGCGATGCGGCGCAGGATCACGACGTCGTCTTCCGCGTCGAAACGGGCGTCGAACTCGTCGCCGGGTGTGGCGGGTGCCAGCGCGGCGGGGATGCTCACGCGGCGTTTGGAATCCAATGTCACGATCATGGTGGGATTGTCCCACACGCGCCCCAAATCGTCAACGGGATCAATCCCCGGGCATCACCTTCACGCCACTTGCCACGGATAACAGTTTCCTCCGTTTACTCTTGTTCACGTTGAGACTCGCTTGGGCACGCTCAAGTTCTTCGACGGCTTCCCGGACGAGGGCACGGTGGCCAAGGTCTATGACAACCTCGATTTCCAGCGCGTCGTGTAGGACAACCAGACCCGTTCGATGCTGCAGACCGACGATCCGTTCCCGAGCATGGGCAGTCAGTGGAAGGGCGGGCTGTCTGAAGTGGCCGGCCCGCGAATTCACCAGCGAAACAAACTGAAAACCGGATTCAACAGGAGCAAGCAGAGAGAGCGAGTGCGGAAAGGAATTCTCCGCTTCCTCTGCTCTCTCCTGTTCAATCTGAAAAACAATTAACCATAGAAAGCACACCACCATGAAAACCAAAACCATCCTCGCCGCCGCGCTCGTTGGCGGGCTGACGTTCATCACTGCGACCCCAGCGTTGGCCGCAGACAAGAAACCCAACATCGTCTTCGTCCTGATGGACAACCTCGGCTACGGCGAAGTCGGTTGTTACGGCGGTGGCATCCTGCGGGGAGCGGCGACGCCGCGCATTGACAAGCTCGCCACCGAAGGCACGCGCCTGCTCAACTTCAACGTCGAGTCCCAATGCACGCCGAGCCGCTCGGCCATCTTGACCGGACGCCACGCGATTCGCAGCGGCACGCACTCCGTGCCCATGCCCGGCGAGACTGACGGATTGACGCAGTGGGAAGTCACCATCGCTGAACTGCTTTCCGGCCAGGGTTACGCCACCGCCCACTTCGGCAAGTGGCATTTGGGCAGCGGCCAGAGCCGGTTGCCCACCAGCCAGGGGTTTGACGAGTGGTTCGGCATCCCGCGCACCACCGATGAAGCGTTCTATACGTCGGCGGCCGGGTTCAAAGAATCCGGCGTCGAGCCGGAACACACCATGGAAGGAAGGAAAGGCGAGCCGAGCCGCAATCTTGAGGTTTATGACTTCAAACAGCGCCGCCTCATTGACGCTGATGTCACGCGCCGCGCGGTGGACTTCATGAAGCGCAGCGTGAAAGCCGGCAAGCCGTTCTACTCCTATGTCTGCATGACCCAGCCGCACATCCCGGTGCTGGCGCATCCCGATTTCGTGGGCAAGACCGGATTCGGGGAATTCCCCGACGTGCTGGCCGAGATGGATTTCCGCGTCGGCCAGCTCCTCGACGCCGTGGACGAACTGGGCGTGCGCGACGACACCCTCTTTGTCTTCACCAGCGACAACGGTCCTGACCCGACCTTTCCGAGCCAGGGCACTTCCGGCCCGTGGCGCGGATACTATTTCACGCACATGGAAGGCTCGTCGCGCACGCCGTTCATTATCCGCTGGCCGGGAAAAATTCCCGCCGGCCGGGTGAGCAATGAGATCGTTCACGAGATGGATACTTTCACGACGTTCGCGAAGATCGCCGGCGCTCCCTTGCCCCAAGACCGCCCTATTGACGGCGTGGACCAGACCGATTTTCTGCTGGGCAAGAAGGAAACCTCGAACCGCGAAGGCCTCCTGCTCTTCTGCGCGGACCGCCTGCAGGCGGTGAAGTGGCGCAACTGGAAGCTTCACCTTTACGACGAGCAGCGCGACTGGTTCACGCCCCCGTTGAAACTCGGCACGCCGAAGCTGTTCAACCTCATCCTCGATCCGAAGGAAGCATACCCGGTGACGGTCCAAAACACCTGGGCGGTCGAACCGATGACGAAGATGATGGCGCAGTTCATGGGGAGCACGAGGAAGAACCCGTTCATCGCGCCCGGCACGCCCGATCCCTATACGCCGCCGAGGTGAGATGATTCGTTTGTTCAAACCCCATGAAACGAATCCTGAGAGAACCGCTGCTGCATTTCCTGCTGCTGGGAACAGCGATTTTCCTGGCCTACAGCCTTGCGTCGAAACGCCGCAGTCCAGAGCCGGGTAAAATTGTCGTGACGCAAGGCCTGATCGAGCATCTCGCCACCGGCTTCGCGAAGACCTGGCAGCGGCCGCCTACGGAACAGGAAATGGCGGGATTGATTCGCGACCACGTGCGTGAAGAGGTGTTTTGCCGCGAGGCAATGACGCTCGGGTTGGACAAGGACGATACCGTCATCCGCCGCCGACTGCGGCAGAAGATGGAGTTTCTTTCCGATGACATCACTGCCCAGACGGAGCCGACCGATGCCGACTTGAACGCCTACCTTCAAGCGCACGCCACCACGCTCCGCGTCGAGCCACGATTCACCTTCCAGCAGGTTTATCTCAACCCGCAGCAGCATGGCGACAAACTCGCGCACGTTGCGGCACAACTGCTGGCGCAGTTGAACCAAGATGGAAACAAGGCAGACGTTGAGGCGGTAGGTGATTCGTTTCTGCTCGAGCGTGGCTTCACCGCTGTCGCGGCGGGGGAAATCACGAAACAGTTTGGCGAGGCTTTTGCCGCGAAGCTGAGCGGGCTGCAACCCGGTTCATGGCAGGGGCCGATCGAGTCCGGCTATGGCGTGCATCTGGTGAAGGTCCGAGAACGCAACGAGGGCCGCCTGCCCGCGCTGGCGGAGGTGCGCGAGGCCGTCCGCCGCGAATGGGACAACGCCCGGCGACTCGAGGGGAACGAGAAGTTCTATCAGGAATTGCTCAAGCGTTACACAGTGACGGTCGAGGACCCGGCGCCGGTGAAGAAGGGGCCGAAAAAAGTGGCGGAGGCGAAATGAAACGCGCGTTCGTCCGCTTCGCTCTATTCGCCACGTTTGCGTCAGGCGCGTTCGCACACGAGATGCGCCCCGCTTATCTGGAGCTTCGCGAGACAAAAGCGGAGACGTATGACGTGTTGTGGAAAGTGCCGGGACGCGGCGACAACTTGCGGCTCGGACTTTACGTGGAATTTCCCGCCGACTGCGAAAACGTCACCGAGCCGAGAGGCACGATGATTAACAATGCCCTTACCGAGCGCTGGTCCTTACAGCGCGCGGGCGGGCTGACCGGCGCGACGATCCGGATCGCAGGCCTTAGCGCGACGATGACCGATGTGCTCGTTCGTCTGGAACGTCTCGACGGCACTACGCAAATCACCCGCCTCACACCATCCGCACCGTCTTTTTTGGTGGAAGCCGCGCCGCGTGCACTAGACGTTGCCCGCACTTATTCTGTCCTCGGCGTCGACCATATCTTGACGGGCATAGACCATCTGCTGTTCGTCCTCGCCTTGCTTATCATCACGGGCGGCGGATGGAGGCTGGTGAAGACCGTAACCGCCTTCACCATTTCGCACAGCGTGACCCTCACCGCAGCGACGCTCGGCTGGGTTCACATTCCAACACCGCCCGTCGAGGCCGTCATCGCGCTGAGCATCGTCTTTGTCGCGGCGGAGATCGTTCGCCAGCGGCGCGGCATCGAAGGCTTCACCGCGCGCGCGCCGTGGGTCGTGGCGTTCAGTTTCGGGCTGATACACGGCCTGGGATTTGCCGGCGGGCTCCGTGAGGCCGGGCTGCCAGGCGGGCATATTCCCACGGCGCTCTTGTTCTTCAGCATTGGCGTCGAGACCGGTCATTTCCTGTTTATTGGATTGGTGCTGTCGCTCATCGACCTGGTGCGCCGCATTAACATTCCATTTCTGCGCTACGCAGAACTCGTTCCGCCCTACGCCATCGGATCCATCGCCATGTTCTGGGCCATTCAACGCACGCTTTCCTTTTTCACATTCTGAAGTGCAAAACAGTAAACCACACTTGTGACATCCCGCGAATAATGTGATGTTGGGAGCGTGCACGTGTCACAAAACCAATGATCGAATCCGGATCCAAACCGATGAGCCACGAATCCAGGTTAAGTGCCTGGTGCCGCACCGCTGTCGAGCGGGTCCGCCGCGTGGCCGCATTGCGGCTCAACCAATGCCGACTTTGGGACAAGTCTTGTAGCGTCACCCTCGGTTTCAATGTTCTCCAACCCAATCTTCTCACCCGAACATTCTTCCACCGATGGATGGGTATGCTCGTGGTGGGTCCCCTAATGGTTGCGTCAATCGAGGCAGCCGGAGCGATTCCAACGACTATCGACGAAACCCGGTTGTCGCAACACGACGTCCTGCCGATACTGCTTTTGCACTGTTCGCCCTGTCACGGCGGGCCCCGACAAGAAGCGAAACTGGATGTCCGGACGGCAAGTGGCCTCCTTCAGGGCGGGCAGACCGGGCCCGCATTGATACCGGGTCAACCCGCTGCAAGCCGGATGATTCAACGCATCCGCGACGGAGCCTGTCCTCCCAACACCCGTTTGGTGGAAGCGAATGTCAAATTGGTCGATGCCTCGTCACTGGCAAAGCTCACAGCCTGGATCGCTGCCGGCGCACCGGTCGTCCCGGATGAACCCGATCTTGCCGGAACCGCCGACGATCCTCTGGTCACTGCCGCCGATCGTGATTTCTGGTCGTTTCGCCCGCCGGTACCGCATCCGCCTCCCACCGTCCGCAATCCAGCCCTGGCCGCCAATCCCATCGACGCTTTCATTTTAAGCCTCCTCGAAGAGAAGGGATTGTCGTTTTCGCCGGAAGCGTCGTCGCAAACCCTATTGCGGCGGATTTCATACGATCTCACTGGGCTTCCGCCTTCCGTAGACGAGATCGCTGCCTTCCGGGCGGATTCGCGACCCGATGCCTACACCCGATGGGTGGATCGCCTGCTGGCATCCCCTCGTTACGGTGAACGGTGGGGCCGCGTTTGGCTCGATGTCGCGGGGTACTCCGATGCTGAAGGAAAGCGCGAACAGCATCTGCCGCGAGCCTTCGCGTACCGATACCGCGATTATGTCATTCAAGCATTCAATTCTGACAAACCCTATGATCGCTTTCTCCAGGAACAAATCGCGGGAGATGAACTCGCCGACTACGGGAACGCGCCAGCGCTGACCCACGAACTCTATGATAATCTAGTCGCCACCGGTTTTCTACGGATGCCACCCGACCCAACCTGGGCTAATATTACAGGATTTGTGCCCGATCGATGGGACGTGATTGCCGATGCGATGGATGTATTGGGGTCGGGTGTCATGGGATTAACAATGCGTTGCGCACAGTGTCATAGTCACAAATTTGATCCATTGCCCCATCGCGATTACTTCCGCTTGGTGGATATTTTCAAAGGGGCGCTCGACGAGTATCACTGGCTGAAACCCGATTTGCGCCCGTACGGTGGCGCCGCCAATCTCGGCCCCCTGGGCGAGCGGTCGTTGCCGTTGGCATTGCCGGAGGAACGTCAGGCGTGGGAAATCCAAAACAAGGTGCTCCAGCAAGCTTTGGAAGCGGTCAGGGCCGAGGAAGTGCGTCTGACCGAACGTTACCGAACGGAGCAACTTGCAGCCGTGCCTGAAATTCTTCGGAGTCAAATCCTCGAGACATTGACCCTCCAGCCGACGAACCGCACTCCCGAGCAAGCCGAACTGCTGAAACAGCATGCGACCCGGGTGTCGCCCGACCGCGACGCGCTGAAGAAGTTCGATGCTCGCTTCAAAGCGCAGTGCGACGCGCTCACTCGCTTGGAAAGCAGCAAGCGACCCGAACCGCGCATTGCCGCACTCTGGGACCGTGGGGATCCGTCGCCTACTTATATCTATCGTCGAGGAGATTATCAGCGTCCCGGCCCCATGGTCCGGGCGGGGGTCCCCGCGGTCCTCTCGAAGCCCGGTTACCAGCTGAACATCACGCCTCCGTGGCCGGGAGCAAAAAAGACGGGGCGACGGCTGGCGCTCGCTCGCTGGCTCACCCAACCGGGCCATCCCCTGACGAGTCGGGTCTTTGTGAATCGCATCTGGCGAAACCACATGGGTCAAGGGATTGTGAAAACGGTTGGGAATTTTGGGCGTACGGGAGCCCTACCCTCGCACCCGGAATTATTGGACTGGCTCGCGGTTGAATTCGAGCGGCAGGGGTGGAGCATCAAGAATCTTCACCGCCTCATCCTCACGTCCCGCACGTATCGTCAAAGTTCCCGGGTCGATTCGCAGGCACTGCAAATGGATCCGGACAATACCCACCTGTCACGAATGCCCCTGCGCCGACTCGAAGGGGAGGCGTTGTGGGACGCGTGTGTTGCGGTCGCCGATTGCCTGGATGAACGCCGATATGGCCCCCCGATTCCGGTGCAAACGCGGAAGGATGGCCTGGTGACTCCCGGCCGAAGCGGAACCGTTTGGCGGCGGAGCATTTACGGAGACCAACTCCGCAAGGAAATCCCCACGATCTTGGAAGTGTTCGATCTGCCTCCAATGAATCCGAATTGCCTGGTCCGCAATGAATCAACCGTCGCTCCTCAAGCGCTTCACCTCCTCAACGATAGCGTCGTGCGGGAGCTGTCAGACCAATTTGCAAAGCGCCTGCAGCGCGAAATGGGAGGTGACCCGCAACGCCAGGTCGAAGGCGCATTCTTGTTGGCATTTTCGAGGCCTCCCACGGGCACCGAATCCGCGATGGCGATGGCCACCTTGCGCGAATTGGCGAAGCCTGGCATTGACGCCAACACCCAGCAAGCGGCATTGACCGCCCTGTGTCATGCCTTAATAAATTCTGCGGAATTTCTTTATGTCGACTAAAATGCCACGGTGGCGAGGCGCGCCGCCCCAGAATCCTCTGACGCGCCGCGCATGGTTCGAGACGATGACCGGTGGGCTGTGTGGGGCGGCCTTGAGCTCGTTGCTTCGGGCCGACTTCGGCGCGAGTGCCCGGGCTGGCGAACCGGCGGGAGAAATCGCGCCTCACGCGGATCTGAGCCCGCGCCGGCCGCATTTTCCTGCCCGCGCGAAGGCCGTCATTCAACTCTTCATGAATGGCGGGCCAAGCCAGGTGGATCTCTTTGATCCTAAGCCGATGTTGGACCGTCGACATGGGGAGGCGTATTTCAAAAACATCGCGGGTGAAGTCGAGAACATCAGCTCGGCGGGTGCGATTATGAGGAGCCCTTTCCGTTTCTCGCAGCACGGAAAATCAGGTCTTTGGCTGAGTGAATTGCTGCCGCACCTCGCCCGGCAGGCCGACGATCTGGCGGTGGTCCGGTCGATGTACACCACCAACATAACCCATGAACCTGCCCTCTACATTATTCACAGCGGGCAGATGCGCACCGGATTTCCATGCCTCGGATCGTGGGTAGTCTATGGAATCGGATCCGAGAACCAAAATCTACCCGCCTATGTGGTGTTGGATGACCCCGCAGGGTTGCCCGTCAATGGGGTCGAAAACTGGACCGCCGGCTTTCTCCCCCCCGTTTACCAAGGGGTGCGATTCCGCTCGCAAGGTGCGCCCATTCTTAATCTCCATCCGGAAATTGCCGGCGGTCCGATCGCCTCACCCTTGGCGCGCGATTTCTTAAGTCGCTTAAATCAGCAGCACCTGGGAGCGCGACCGCATCAACCCCAACTGGCAGCGCGCATCGCGAGTTACGAATTGGCGGCACGAATGCAATTGGCGGCGGATGAAGCCTTGGATCCCTCACGCGAAAGTGCGAGGACATTGGATGCGTACGGGATTGGCCGGGAGCCAACGGATTCGTATGGCCGGCGCTGCTTAACCGCACGCCGATTGGTGGAACGGGGTGTGCGGTTTGTGCAAATCTTTATCAATGGACAGATCTGGGATCATCACACGGGTATCAAATCGGGTCTGATCTCGGCATGCCAGCGGACGGATCAGCCTATTGCTGCGCTCCTCGAAGATCTCAAGCAACGGGGCCTACTCGACACCACATTGGTTATGTGGGGCGGCGAATTTGGTCGTCTGCCCATCGCCCAACTTTCGTCCGATAAGTCCGACGAAAACGCGGGGCGCGACCACAACAAAAACGCGTTTACGGTCTGGCTGGCTGGGGCCGGGATTCGCGCCGGCACCGTGTATGGAGCCACCGACGAACTAGGTTTTGCCGCGGTCGAGAATCGAGTCAGTGTTCCCGATTGGCACGCCACACTGCTGCACTTGCTGGGAATCAATCACGAAGAGTTGTTTATCAATCACAGTGGACTCAAGGAACGCCTGACCGGGGTAACAACGCCACGAGTCGTGCGGGAAATTCTGACGTAACTCGTGCCTCAGATGGGTCTTGCCCTAACGTTGGCTCTCACCGACCCTCTGCGCTCTTTATGGCGAAAAAGGCATTAATTACGGGCATTACCGGCCAGGACGGTTCCTACTTGGCCGAATTGCTCCTGTTAAAAGACTACGAAGTCCACGGCATCGTCCGGCGGCAGAGTAGCACCGTGCGACCGCGGCTCGATGCAGTTCAATCCAGTACCGAATTGCCCCTCGACAAACTGCACCTGCACTACGGGGATCTGGCGGACGGTGGCGGTCTGGTTCGTTTAGTGGACCGGGTCCAACCCGACGAAGTTTACAACCTGGCCGCCCAAAGCCATGTGCGAGTCAGCTTCGACGTCCCCGAGTATACGGTTGACGTCACCGCCACGGGCTGCCTCCGGTTGCTCGAAGCCATCCGCGATGTCGGGATCAAACCTCGGTTTTACCAGGCGAGCTCAAGCGAAATGTACGGCTTGGTGCAGGAGGTGCCGCAGTCGGAAACGACCCCTTTTTGGCCACGAAGCCCCTATGCCTGCGCCAAGGTTTTCGCCTACTGGGCGACGGTTAACTACCGGGAATCCTACGGACTCCACACCAGCAACGGCATTCTCTTCAACCACGAATCCCCGCGGCGCGGCGAGACGTTTGTCACCCGAAAAATCACCCTTGCGGCAGCCCGCATCAAACTCGGGCTCCAAAAGCGACTCGCCCTCGGTAATCTCGACGCAAAGCGCGACTGGGGATACGCGAAGGAATACGTCGAGGCAATGTGGCGCATGCTCCAGCAAGCCGAGGGGGATGATTACGTCGTCGCCACCAATGAAACGCACAGCATCCGCGAATGCCTCGACGTCGCTTTCGGCGCGGTAGGACTGAACTGGCACGATTATGTCGATATTGATCCCCGGTACTATCGGCCCGCCGAAGTGGATCTCCTCATCGGTGATTCTTCGAAAGCCCAGCGAAAGCTTGGATGGCAGCCGAAGACAAAATTCAAGCAACTCATCGAATTGATGGTCGATGCAGACGTCCGCCTGCTCAAGGATCAGCTCGCGGGCCGGCCAATCCTTTCGTATTAAAGCCCGCTTGGCGTAAGCCTCGTCGCAGTCGCCATGCAACGCGCTTTGATCACTGGTATCACCGGCCAAGACGGCGGATATCTCGCCGAACTCCTGGAGTCCCACGGTTACGAAGTACACGGTGCCGTCCGCCCTGCGACATTCTCCGCCCTCCGTCGCCCCTCCCACCTGAGCGATCGGATCTCAATGCATCCGGTGGATCTCCGAGAGGCGCCGGCCGTCGCGGAGTTACTCGACCGACTCCGCCCTCGCGAAGTGTATCACCTCGCCGCACAGACCCATATCCCGACCAGCTTCGAAGACCCGGGGGCCACCGTGGAGGCTAATGTGATGACGACGCTCCGACTCCTGGAGGGGTGTCAGCGACTCGCCCCACCTCCCCGGTTTTTCCACGCGTCGACATCCCAGATTTTTGGGTATTCCGGCCAGTTTCCCCTGGATGAGCAGACGCCCGTCCGGCCCGTGAATCCCTATGGCGCTTCCAAAGCCATGGCCACCGATCTCGTCCGCATTTGGCGTGAATCCCAGGGTCTGTTCGCCGTAAACGGAATTCTCTTCAATCATGAATCGCCCCGGCGCGGGCCCGATTTCGTCACCGGCAAAATCTGCCGGGCAGCGGCAGCGATTAAGCAGGGGCGAGCGCGGAAGTTACTGCTGGGAGACACGACGGCGCAACGAGATTGGGGCGATGCCCGCGATTTCGTCGACGGCTTCTGGCGATCCCTGCAACACAACACCCCCACCGATTACATCTTCGCCACCGGCAAGCTTCATTCCGTCCAGGAAGTGGTCGACTTGGCGTTCGCCACCGTCGGATTGGATCCAGCCGCATACGTTCGGATCGATCCAGGCCTAATTCGAAACGCTGAACCCAGCCCAGTAGTAGGCAATTCAGCGAAGGCGCGCGCGCTGCTGGATTGGAAGCCCCGCACTTCCTTCGTGAACCTCATCCGCGAAATGACCGAGGCCGCCCTTTCCCTGGACCCGCCCGCAGCGATGGCATTGGTGGTTTAGAGTCCGAGTTGCCGCATTCTCCCGTACCTCCACGAACTGAGAACTCCCACATCCCGAAACCCCAGTCGCGTGTACAAACCGTGACCCGACGCGGTTGCACTCAGGATCGCCGCTCGAAATCCATGCCCGCTGGCCAGCTCCATCGCCTCGCGGACAAGCCGAGTCCCGATTCCACGCCCCCGGTGCGAGGGAATCACTTCCACATCGTAGATCCCCGCCACCTGCTCTCCCTCGAACAAGGTCGCCGTGCCGACCGGAATGCTGGAATCGATCGCTCCAAAGTACCACACCCGCTGCGGTCGAAGCCGGCCGACCGCAACCAACCCGTCAAATTGGGCCCGCCGTCGGGCAGTCGTGACCGCTTGCAGCGGCACAGGAACATCGGACTGCTGAAAGTCGACGCCGGGGACGGATCCAAGAGCACCGCGCTGAGGGCCCAGTGTCGCCACCATCGCGCGATAATGGATCTGACACGAAAATCCATTTTCGCGAAGAATGGTTCCCAGTTCCGCAGGCACCGTGGCGGAACCAATCACCCAGTTGCACGCCGCCCGCCGTTCCAAATGATGGCGCAGAATCGCCGCGACGCGTGCGCGGGCATGCGCCGCGGCAAATCGGGCTCCAACCACCTGGTTGCCCGGCCAGAACTCGCCGGGACAATACGTCCAGAATACATCGCCATCATCATGACTCTCGACCCCGGCAACCCGCGCCATCCAACCCACTCGCTCCACGTGGTTCCATTCAACCACCGCCGCCAGGGCAGCCTCCGGCAGTCGGGAATCTCGCACCCTCATTCGCGTCGAAAATCGATGCTCCGTACCCCAGTCAGCGCCGAAAATGCGATCACATCGGATGTCCATTGTGCATAGGAGGCTGTATTTTGAAAACTCTCAACAACGCACCGCCAGTAAACGCCGTGCATCCTAAAGTTGTTGGAGAAGGTAGCGGACGCCGCGCTGCGGCCCTGTCCGCCCGCTGTACGCGGGCGGGGTTGTCGCAGCGCGACAACCGCTACCAACAACTTCGGGATGCACCGCCTTAAACGCAGGACGCTCTTCTATCAGCTGAGGCGACCTCCGGAGGCGCGGAGCGCCGTCAGAACGGTGCCCATGGCGTGAGCCGTGGGTTCCCGGGTGCGCCGCACGCAAGCCGCGGGGGCGACAGAGAATTGGGCACAAGGCGCACTCCTCCAGCTCTGTCGCCCCTGACGGGGCTTTCGTTTCTTCCGAACATCATCCCACGGCTCGCGCCGTGGGCTAAGCTCTGGTGCCGCTCCGCGGCTTTTCTAAATGCCGATTCTCCATCGGGAACACCCCAGATGCGGCAACTTGTTTTCGGCGTGTTGCGCCAAGTCGGAATTTGAAGCTCCCGCTTTCGATTGGTTTCGGGGAACGCGTTCGTGATTTGATCCCGCGTCCAATTGGCGGTCGCTTCGAATTTGCGGGGATTGATTCTCGATCCATGAGTCGGCGGCTTCGAATTCTACCCACCGACCGATTCCCTGGAAAGACTCTGCGTCAACTGTCCGGTCTGATTCGGGTTTGGATTGGAAAAAATAGGACGCCGGTGTTCAAATTAGTGCGTGGCGCGCGTATTCAACCCTCCAGATCTCCGGCGGACGGTCGCTTGGATTACCCGTGGCGACCTGACCGTGATGGCACGAGCCCTCGCCCGGTTGTGGGTTGTCCTCCTACTGACGCCGATCACCGGCCTCCGCGCTCAAAACCAGGAATGCATTGCCGCCCCCCCCGGATTGATCGCCGCCTACGCCTTCGAAGGCAACGGGCGCGATTTGGTCGGGGGACATTCCGGTATTCCTCTGGGTCCCGTCCAGTTCACCAACTGGTTTGATGACAGCGCGCTCCCCTTCCTCCCCCCGGGATGGGCAACTCGAAATTTCCTTCCCAACGGTGGCACGATCCGCGTGCCGGACGACGTCGCTCTCCGGCCAGAACAGATTTCCATCGTTCTCTGGATGAAATCAGCCGAACCCGGATCCTACCGATATCTCGTAAGCAAATCGCTTTCCCCGACGATCGCCAGTTCCTTCGCGCTCTACACGGGGGCCGATGGGTTGCTCCGCTTTTACGTCTGCACCTCGCTGAATCCACTCCGCATCGTCGCGTCCCCGCCCGCACCGGCAGCCATCTGGGATGATGATTGGCACGCAGTCTTGGCCACTTATGATGGATCAATCGCCCACCTGTATGTGGACGGAGAGGAGGTCGGAAACGGCACCGTCGGGTCGGGCCCGATCCTTTACGGCAACGATTGGAGCAATGGGGACCTTTTCATTGGGCACTTTCAGGACCCAGACGAGGTCGAAATTATTCCAAACGCGTTCCCCGGGCAACTGGATCAGCTCCAACTCTACTCGCGCGCTCTCTCGTTCTTCGAAATGTTTCAGGTCCTGGCAGCCGGCCCTTTCAACACCTGCCTCCAATCGGACCGACTCGTACTCCGCTCTGTCCCTCAAGGGGGCAGTTTTCCCCTCGGTAGCAAGGTCGCACTCGCCGTCGATGCGACCGGCACCCCTCCCCTTCAGTATCAATGGCGACGCAACGGGCAAACCCTCGAGGGCCGCACGAATGCGACACTAATTCTCGATCCATTCCAACTGCGCGACGCGGGCTCCTACTCCGTCTCCGTCGCTGATGCCACCGCTCATCTCGTCACTCTTCCGGTGAAGGTTTCCCCCAACGCCGAGGCCCTGCCGTTCGCCGACTCGTTCGATCAGCGGGGGCTGATCCGCTCCGCCGCCGGATTTGGAATCGGCACCAACTCGTTCGCCACCCGAGAACCCAACGAACGGCTGCACGCTCTCAGGCGGGGAGGCAAATCGATCTGGGTAACCTATCGCCCGCCCGGCTCAGGAACGTTGACTCTATCAACCGTCGGTAGCAGTTTCGATACGCTCCTCGGGGTCTATAACGGCGATCGGCTCGACCGACTCACCTGGTTGGGTGCCAACGATGACGGCGCCGCAGGATTCGCCAGTGAACTCAAACTGCCCGTCGAAGCTGGAACCGATTACGCCATCGCCGTCGATGGCCGATTCGGCGCCGACGGCGACGTGGTGCTCGCCTGGGAACTGGTCGTCGAAAGCCGCGAATTGCCCCGGATCCTCAGGCAACCGGTCAACCTGACCGCCGGACTGGGATCCGACGTCGCGTTCAATGTCGACGTCTCCGGCATTGCCCGCGTCCAATGGCTCAAGGACGGCCAACCCCTCGCGGACGGCGGGCGCATCACGGGCTCCGCAACGACCACGCTGCAGATTCGTGCGATCGAGGTTGAAGACGTGGCAACCTATCAATTGCGGATCGAAGGGGACGCACGCATCCGAAGCGATCCCGTCACGCTTCAACTCAGCCGGAGACTCGAGGGACTGGCCCCGACGGCAACGTTTACAGCGAGCGATAAATTCGCCGATGTGCGGGATGATGTCGGCCCCATTTTGGGCTTCCTCGGCGGGTCACGCCGCGGCATTCGGCTCGCGGGACTCGTCGGGGGAACTTCAGGAACACAGATCTTCAGCTCCACGCAATCTTCTTCCGAAGAGGGTGAACCGTTGCACTGCGGTGTGCGCGGAGGCGCGTCTCAATGGTTTTCTTTTCAACCCCCGGTGAGCGGGAGGTTCGAATTTAACACCGTTGGGAGCACCTTCGACACCCTCCTCGCAATTTACCGCGACACCGGCCTCGGTGTTGGTCTGTTCGATGGCCTCGTCGAAGTGAGCTGCAACAACAATGCCGAGCCCGGCCTCAAAACCAGCCGGATGGTGGCCAACCTCCAAATCAATGTGGTGTACTACGTGGTGGTCGATGGGGTCAACGGTGCCAACGGCACCGTGGTTTTGAACCACGCACCCGCCGCCAGCACGGCCCGGTTCCGAGTCCTCTCACGCGACGCCTCCGGACTCCACGTGCAAATCAGCGAAGGCGCCGGATCCCGTGTGCAGATCGACTCGTCGCCGGACCTCAATACCTGGAAGGCAACGTTGACCACCAATATCACGACGCCGCTCCTGCAACTCGTCCTGCCGACGACATCCACCAACGGATACTACCGCGC
The DNA here is from genome assembly GCA_945861565.1 of Akkermansia muciniphila. Taxonomy (GTDB): domain Bacteria; phylum Verrucomicrobiota; class Verrucomicrobiia; order Limisphaerales; family UBA9464; genus SIBK01. Next base: position 1,641 of record CAMAUY010000009.1, on the reverse strand, counting down.
CAAAGCCCAGTGACTTCGATGCCAAGCATCCCCCGCCGGTCATCGGAGAAGGAGAATCAATCCGATCCATCGATGGCCTCAAGCTCGGGCCCATCGCCTTCGGACCGACTGGGCAGCCCAGTATCCGCACATGCCATGGACACCACCCCCGGGAGGTGTGGACGCCGAACAGAGGAAGATTTTCGGATTGGGTGTGGCATAGGGATCGCGCAGGCCCACCGGCCTGGTAAAAAGTTGCCGCCAGTCGGTAACGCCTCCGATGATATCGCCTCCTATATAATTGGGATTATACTCCTCCATCTCCGCACAGTTCAGCGTGTGCGCTGCGAGGATGCAGTCGCGAAAACCCGGCGCATACCGCTCAATCTGGGATTCGATGCAGTCTCGACGGCTCACCGTCGATCCGCTCGGCACGTGGCAATAGGCCCAACCCACATGCCGCCCGGCGGGTGCGCGAGTTGGATCACTGACCGACGGCTGCGCCACCAAAACGAAGGGTGTCTCCGTAAGGCTCCCATCCCAGGCCGCTCGCTCGGCGGCGGCAATCTCCTCGAAACTTCCCCCAACATGAACTGTGCCGGCGCTCCGACACGCTGCGTTGCTCCAAGGGATCGGTTCACTCAGCGCATAGTCCACCTTGAATACCCCAGGACCGTGCCGGTACGCCTCCAACCGTTGACGATACGCCGCCGGTAAGGCATCCCCACAGATGCGCGAAAGCTGACGCGGCGAGACGTCGAACAAATAGGCGCGGGCGGGTGGCAGTTCTTCGAAACGTTCAACGCGGCAGCCACACGTCACCGCACCGCCGTTCGCCACCAAAACCCGCGCCAACACATTAGCGATTTCTTGCGATCCGCCCGCAGGAATTGGCCATCCACCCACGTGCGCCGCCACCTGAAGCACGATTCCAACCGCGGACGTCAGCGTCTGATGCAGCGGACGGACGGAATGCCCCGACGTGCCCGCAAATAACGCACGTGCCTCGGCCGTTCGGAAAAACCGGGCCAGCGTCGTCGCCGGCAGTAACGCCCGGACACCGAACCGCGCCATCCGGATTGGGTGCCGGGGAATCCCAAAGGGCTTAAGCAGGTCTTCAAAAAGACTAGTGGCCTGCCGGGTCAACGGTTCGAAAACACGCCGGTAAGCGCCCCCATCGACTCCCAAACCATCACACGTCTCAGCCAAAGACCGATGCAGCAGGACGGCGCGCCCGTGATCCAGGGGATGACCCAGCGGAATCTTCGACTGGACCCAACTCAACCCGTGCGCCTCCAAATTCAACGAAGTGAAAAAAGGGGACGCCAAGGCCATCGGATGCACAGCCGAGCACACATCATGACGGAAGCCGGATAACGTCAAGTCCTTCGTCCTCGTGCCGCCCCCAATCGTTTCTCGAGCCTCGATCACCAGTATCTTCCAACCGTTAATCGCGAGTTGAATTGCCGCCGCCAGCCCGTTCGGACCGCTGCCTATCACCACAGCATCGTAATCAATGCTCATGAGCAGAGAAGTGTTCCAAAGAATGGACATGAATTTGGACCATGAACAAGAGCACTTCTCGCTCCCAAATCCGCGGATAAGGAAGCCGCGAAGAAGAACCGCGGATGAACTCGGATTGACGCGGATAGAATAGGCCTG
>CAMAUY010000008.1 GCA_945861565.1 Akkermansia muciniphila | reverse complement strand
ACCAGATCGAGAATCCCGAATAAAGAAGGCCGCACCTCGGCGGGGGCGGCGAACCCAGCGTCGCCCTCGCCCATCTCGGAAATACCCCTCAATCACTGTGCGGTTTTCAAATCGGCACTTTCACACGGTTTTCAGACCGTCCTCCGCATGACCATCCTGCCATCGGCCATTGGTGTGATCGGGGGCGTGCGCCAGCTTCAGTTTGACGGTGAGATGATCCGCTTGGCCATCCGACCCGCCCAGCAGGTCTTCGACAATCTTGTCCACCGCATTGATCGGCTTGGGCTGTTCCAATTGTGGATTCGTTTTCATTTCCTGCTCCCAGATCTTGACCTCAGCGCGATAGAGGTCGCTACCCGACAGATATTTCTCCCAGGAATTTTCCAGCGCTTTGGAATCCTTCAAGACGGCGAAGGCTGGTGACAATGATCCCGTCGCCGGCAGCCCCATTTTTTCCGTCACCAGACGGCGGATCAGGCCCAGCAGCACGGAATAATCATCTCCACCTTCCCCGAAAATCGCGCCCAGTTGGGTCACGTCTGAAAGTTTCAGGTAGCTGTGCTCAATCAGATATTGACCAAACCGGGCGGTGAAGGCTTCGTTAGCATTGGTGTCGGCCAGAGAGCTCACCTGAAAGACCCAATAATAAAGGCCGGCGTTCTTGAGGTCGCGCCGGAAATCCTCATCCAGAAACCGGCGCAATGACGGGTATCCTGACTCGCTGCCTAACTCGGCCTGGGCCCAGCCAAGGACGAGATCCGTGAGTTGATCCGCCGCGTGCAACTGCCGGGCGGTTTTGCCGGCCAGATCATCGTTGCCCCGGAACCGTTCCAGATAAAAACCCGCATAGCCAAGACTGGAGGTGAGGTTGGTATAGGATCCGGCGCCGCCGATGTCCGCCGGCATGTAACCATTGAATGCTCCTTTGGCCACATACCGTTTTCCGTCCTGCTTCACGCCACCCGCCGGGTAAACGCGCGTGATGGCCCCCAGTTCGTTCGTAGGAAAAGCCTCATACTTGGGGGTGCCGTTGGTCTCGTTGCCATCAGCCCGGTAAAAGGTAAGCGTGCGTTCCACGCCATGGGCGGTGGGTTTCAATTCCACCGTGTAATCGTTGTGCGGACAGCCCGTGACCAGCGCACATAGCAACGCCAGCGCCGAAGCCAGCGGAATGCGTTTCTGACAATCCTTGGTGCTCATGGGTCGAAGCTGAGACCGCAATCCGGGCTAATCAAGGAGAACAAAACCGAGTGGATCAGTGGCAGCGCCGCAACCTTAAGCTTAAGGCCGGCGGGCAACGAAAATCTTAATTCTCGGTGGCTAGCCGCATTTGTAAACGGGGGCAATGATAATGCATACTCCCCGGTGCTTTCAGCTTTACGCATTTCAACTCTTGCCCCGATCAAAGGAAGGGCTGACGTTGGCCTCGCTACTGGATGCGAATTCAATTGATAAATTTTCGCAAGCTTGGCGCTATCAAACCATGGCGCAGATGCTTAAAGACCTTGAGGCGTCGAAGGTGAATTGGAATGCGTTTCACATTTACCTGTCCAGACAAAATGGGTTGCCCACTCGCGTGACGGTGCATCCCGAAGATGTCGGTGGACTTCAGTTCCAAAGATTGGATTGATCATCATTTTTAACCAACACGGCCAACCGGAGCAAGGAGGTCAGGCCGGAGCGGCTCCAAAATTGTCCACAGCCTCGAAGTCTGCGTTGAAACTGTTTCATTGACGAGACTTAACCGAGCCAACGGCCTGGGAGCAATCTCCTCATCGCCCTGCAAATCGTTGAATATCGGTAGGTTTGAGTTTTTGACCCTACGGGGAACAACAAAATGCAAAAACAGGCATAAATGTTTATCAAAATGGCCTTTAAAAGAGGTGAAGGGAAGGGGTGCTTCGGTTCATGGCATCACGGAGCGAAGTGTTGAGTTCGGTGGATTCTCTCCACCAACGACCGTCCATTTTTTCGAGTCTCAAAGATTCGAGCGAAGTGCGTGCTCGACCTGGAGCGAGCCCCGGCCAAGTATGTCAACATGCTCCTGCAAACGCGTCGCCGATTTCTCCGAGCCACCGCCGGACTGCTCGCCTCGGCATCCGTCCCCCTGCCCGCCCGGGCCGCCGGGGCAAATGTCAGCCTGGGCTTCAGCCTCTATGGGATGAAATCGCTGCCGCTCGATGACGCGCTCAAACAATGCGCGGAGATTGGCTATCGTAACGTCGAGTTTGCCCTCACCGCCGGTTACCCAACCGAGCCAAAGAGGCTTTCGGGCGTCGATCGCAAACAACTCTCGGGCCGGCTCAAAGACCTAAAGCTCGATGTCTCCGGACTCATGCTCAATATGAGTCTGGCCGCCGATGACCGGACGCACGCGCAGGATCTCGGAGCGCTCAAAGCCGCCGCGCAATTCGCCCACGACATCGTCCCGGAAAACCCGCCGCTCCTGGAAACCGTGCTCGGCGGCAAACCACCCGAGTGGGATCAGGTGAAGGACCGAATGGCGGAGCGCCTGGAAGCGTGGGCGAAGGCGGCCACCGCTGAAAAAATCATCCTGGCGATTAAGGCGCACGTCGGCAGCGCCGTGAATACTCCTGAGCGCCTCGTCTGGCTGTTGCAACGCGTCAACAGTCCCGCGATCAGGGCGGCCTACGACTACAGTCATTTTCAGCTGCGCGGCATTTCACTGGCGGACAGCCTCGCAGAGCTGCTGCCCTACACCCGGTTCATCCACATGAAAGACTCGGTCGGCGAGGCGAAGAAGTTTCAGTTCCTCCTGCCGGGTGAAGGTCGGACCGATTATGTAGCCTATTTTAGGTTGCTGAAGGAACTCGGTTATAAGGGCCCGGTGGTCGTTGAAGTGAGTTCCCAGGTATTCAACCAGGCAGGGTACGACCCGATTGCCGCGGCGAAGAAGTGCTGGGCGTCGCTCGCCGCCGCCATGGATACAGCAGGATTGACCCGCGCTTGACGCCCGAAGTCACTGAGAAGACGTTGGTAATTTGAATCCGCGTCTGGCGAATAGACCTTCAATTCCATCTCTTTACCCAGCATGCCCATCATCACCGGCAGCAAATCGGATGCGGAATACGATGTCGTCATCGTCGGCTCCGGCGCGGGGGGCGGACAGATGGCTTACACGCTGACGCTCGCCGGATTAAAGTGCGTCATGCTCGAAGCGGGACGCGCCTACAATCCCGACGTCGAAACCTCGATGTTCCAACGACCCGATCAGACTCCGCTGCTGGGAGTGGCAACCCCCGACAAGCAGATGGGTTTTACAGACGCAACCATCGATGGCGGCTGGGAGGTGCCGGGCGAACCTTACACCCAGGCGAGCACAAAGCCCGAGGAGCACTTCTGGTGGTGGCGCCCGCGCATGCTGGGCGGGCGCACCAACCATTGGGGCCGCATCTCGCTGCGGAATGGCCCCTATGATTTCAAACCGCGCTCGCGAGACGGATTCGGTTTTGACTGGCCGATTCGCTACGCAGACTTGGATCCGTATTACACCCGGGTCGAAATGCTCATTGGGGTCTATGGATCGAACGAGGGCCTGGAGAACACGCCAAATTCACCCCCCGGGGTTCTGTTGCCGCCGCCGAAGGGCCGTGCCGCGGAACTCTATCTGCAGAAGCATGCGAAGAAGCTCGGCATCCCGGTCATCTCCATTCATCGCGCCGTGCTCACTCGGCCGCTGGATGCCGACACGATTCCCGCCAGGCTGCATCCAGGAAATCCGTGGGCGCAGCGCATCGTGGCCGACTCGATGCGCAGACGCGCGGCCTGTTTCTGGGCGACGGATTGCCATCGCGGCTGCAATATCCGCGCGAATTACCAAAGCACCACGGTGCACCTGCCGCCCGCACTGGAGACGGGCAACCTCGAGATCGTTCCCAACGCCCACGCGCGCGAGGTCACGCTCGGCCGGGATGGCAAGGCCAACGGCGTCCTCTATATCGACAAAAAGACCGGCCAGGAAGCGCGCGTGAAGGGCAAGGTCGTCGTGCTCGCGGCGAGCAGCGGTGAATCGGTCCGCATTCTGCTCAATTCCAAGAGCGCGCAGTTTCCCCGCGGCCTGGCCAACCACAGCGGGCTGGTGGGAAAATATATCATGGATTCGGTGGGTGCCTCGGTCAGCGGGCAAATCCCCGCCCTGGAAAATCTCCCGCCGCACAATGAAGACGGCGCGGGCGGGCCTCACTTGTATATTCCCTGGTGGCTCTACCGGGAACAGCTCGGCGGGAAGTTCAATTTCGCCCGCGGATACCACGTCGAATTCGGCGGATCGCGCGGGATGCCCGGCGGCCGGAGCCCGCTCCCGGACGATCTCGCCCGGGGCACCTACGGAACAAAATACAAGGAAGAGGCGCGTCGCTTCTTCGGCTCGCAGGTCGGCTATACCTGCCGCGGTGAAATGATCCCCAACGAGAATTCCTTTGCAGAACTGGACCCGCAGGTGAAGGACCGGTGGGGCATCCCCGTCCTGCGCTGGCATTGGCGGTGGAGCGACCAGGAACTGAACATGGTCGATCACGCCACCAAAACGTTTGCCGCCATGATTGGAGCGATGGGTGGCAAGGTGCGCAGTCGCCAGGATAGATCCAGCCGCGACGCGATTGAGCCCGGTGGCAAAGTCATCCATGAAGTGGGCGGAGCGTTGATGGGCGCCGACGCCCGGAACTCAGTGTGCAACGGCTGGAGCCAAACGTGGGATGTGAAGAATCTCTTCCTCAGTGACGCCGCACCCTTTCCGTCGAACTCCGACAAAAACCCCACGCTCACAATCATGGCCCTGGCGTGGCGCACCGCCGATTACATCGTCGAACAGGCCCGAAAGGGAAATCTCTGATGCGACTCAGGCCTGCCATGAAAACCAGCCAGCGAAATGGAATCCGCGACACAGTAAACGCGCTCGACGCGTCGCGCCTCTCGCGCCGCACCGTGATGAAATGGTTTGCCGCCGCAACGGGCGCAGCGAATCTGCCCGACCTCGGCCCCGGGGTCTTCGCGGCCAGCTCCTCGGTCACAGCACCGCCGACAACCCATGGCTACGGCACGGATCCCGACGTGTCGGGCTACTACAAACCCGGCGACTTTTGGCCGCTGACGCTGACCGCGGCGCAACGCGAGACCGCGATATCCCTCGCAGACGTTATCCTCCCCGCCGATCATCTCGGGCCCGCTGCCAGCGACGTACGAGTGACCGATTTTTTGGATGAATGGCTCAGCGCCCCGTACCCGGCTCAGCAGAAGGATCGCACCGTGATTATGCCGGGCCTCCAATGGCTCGAAGAGGAATCTCAACGGCGTTTCCAGACACCCTTCAAATCGCTCGGCAAGGACCAGCAGCGCGTCATCTGCGATGACATTTGTTGGCCGGCGGACGCCGCGGCCCGGTTCAAGAAGGCGGCCGAGTTTTTCGTCCGTTTCCGGACACTCGCCGCGAGCGCCTATTACAGCACCGAGGCCGGTTGGAAGGCTCTTGGTTACGTCGGCAACGTGGCCATGACATCGTTTGATGGCCCACCACCCGAAGTGCTGACGAAGCTCGGAATCGAGCAGACGGTTAAGTAATGGGAATCTGATTCGGGCACTTTCGGGACTTCGGGATCAAAACCGGAGTATGGCTTGGAAGTAAGTGAAACTGCTCTGCGGATTGGGGCCGGTATTGGCTATAAATGATCCTGGAAAAAAGTGAGCGTAGACCACCTCCAAATCTACCCAACGCCAGACCGCATATGACACCCGCAAATCAAGTTCTTGTCCGACAAAACTTCCGCTGCCGCCCTGGTCGTCAATCCGAAGTCCCCGGACCCAGGCATCCTGGTCGCTCGCCAACCAAAAGGCGCGCATGATCAATTCTGCTCGCAGACGATCGGTCGGCTGGATGCTGAATCGCATCGCCGGATTCATGATGTTTTGCCAGCTGAAGTATCCCGAATACCCATAAAAGGCGAAGGTGGCGCCGAACAAAGGGTCGAACCGCTGCTGCATTCCATCCCCTGGATCATGATCACCGCTGGCGTAGTTCATCCAGCCGGCCAAGCGGGGCTTCGAGTCGGCTTGCCACGAATAGCCTAGCTCGGCGTGGGCGGCCCAGGCGCGCTGCGGTAGATTGCGGGTCTCGCCGAGCTGTCCAACCAGGCTGAGATCATAGTCCCATTGGGCGGCATCCCACTGTCCGAAGGCGTGGAGACCGAAGGTGTGCAGGCGGCGCTGGAGCGGAAGGCCCCGGCGCGCCTCTTGGTTCAGTAGAAGCCAATAGGGCTCGACCTCCAAATTGGGTGAGCCCGCCCGCCAAGAGCCCGTGACACCGTATAGCCAGGAGCTGTTGTCCGATTCATCAAAGTCATCAATGTCTCGCTCGACCGGACGCAGGGCAAATGCGTCCACTTCCCAAGGTGAGCGGTCCTCACCCATGCGCACCCGGAAACCATCGAAGGAATTGATGACATTGCGGTACCGGTTGCGGGCGACTAAGCGCCGGTCCATCGCGTCAAAAGTCATTCTCCCCGCCCTCAGCGTCAGGGGTTCGCCGTCGACAGTGTTCTCGAAGTAAAGGTCGGCATGTGCCTGGAGCACTTCGGTGAAGTTCTCATCGTTTTGAATCGAGATGCTTTCACTCAGCAGCCGGCGTGAGTCCATAAACTCCCCGGCCAGACGCAGCGGATCCACGACGCCACTAATCCCGAGGTACACCAGCGTCTGCGTGAACAGAGCGTCGTCGCTGACCAACCCCGGAGTCCGGTAGTCATGGTCGCGAAGTTCATAACGAAACCGACTGCTGACGCCGGCATCCAGCCAATCTACCGCCTCCAGCAGTCGAGTTACGACCGATAACGTTTCCCGTGCGTTCTCCCGTCGGGCTGAGGTTCTCGCGGCGTCCAATCTTAGCATGCGCCGCATCACGCGCAAGGGACGGTTAGGCTTCGCCCAAGGGTGCCAACGGCTGGCGTTTCCAGGCTCGGAGGTCCTGTTGCTGGCGAAGTGCCGCGAGTCGCTGTTCCTCGGGAAGCCCCGCATCGCTTAACTGTGCATGCAGCATCTGGATCTGGCGATCGAGCCAGGCGTCGCGTAATCGCCGGGTGGTCTGTTCCAACTGGGCCGGTAACTCCCGTACGGTCCGACGCTCACTCGCCGCCTCGGTGACCAGGGAATGTGCGAAGGCATCGTTACCCAGTGCTTCCAGCAGTCCGGAGATGTCGGTGTTGGTCTCTCCGTGCATCCCGCCTCGGGCCAGTCGCAGTTCAACGATGCGCCGAGCGCAGGGGTGGCTGATCCAGTTGGGATCGAGATGGGCGGTTGCCCAATCCAACCCGTCCGATTCGGCCAGCATCAGGAACTTTAACAGCCAAAGTTCCAAAGCTCCGGGACGGGGTTGTTCAATCGCGCCGATTGCGCCGGCCGGGGGTTCCGTCTCGTCCCAGGGTTCGGAGCCTCGGGCGGCTAGGCTCTGCCGGTATAGCCGTTGGAACTGTTGCAACGCACTCAGGGGCGAAAGCCCGAGGAGTCCGGCGCACTTGCGAGCGCATTCTTCGACTACCAGGGGATTGCCCGTCTTGTTCGCGGCGTCGCCCATTGCGCGGACGATGGCCTGTCGACCAGAATCGGTCGCGAGGTCGTGGGCGTTTCGGAGGTACTTGAGATAAAAATCGAAATAGCCCTCGGCCCGATCGAGCAGCAGTTGAAACGCCTCCCGCCCCGCGCGTTTCAAATAGCTGTCCGGATCATCCGGCGGCGGGATAGAGGCGATCCGGACGGCAAGCCCGGAGCTCAGCAGGTCCTCTTGCGATCGCACGGCGGCTTTCTGTCCGGCCGCATCGCCGTCGAAACACAGCACTACTTCGCCGACATAGCGACGGAGAATTCGGGCATGGTCGGCGGTGAGAGCGGTGCCTTGGGGTGCCACCACGTTGCGGATGCCGGCCGAATGACAGGCTATGGTGTCGAGTTGACCTTCGCAGATCACGGCGTGGCCGGCGTCGAGGATGGATCGTTTCGCCTTGTCGAGCGCATAGAGAACTCGGCCCTTGGTGAAGAGGAGCGTCTCGGGTGAATTGACGTATTTCCTCGTTTTTTCGTCGCCCAGCAGGACGCGACCGCTGAAGGCTATGACCCGGCCTTGCTCATCGCAGATAGGAAAAATCAGCCGGCCTCGAAAGCGGTCGTACCAACCGTCACTGTCACGCCGTACCACCAGGCCGGCCTGCTCGAGCAGTTCCAGATTGAAACCTTTGGATCGGGCCCAATTCACGGTGTCATCCCAAGACTCGGGTGCGGCGCCCAGCCGGAATTCCTTCACGGCTTCGGGGCTCACGCCGCGTCGTTCCAGATAGTCGCGAGCCACCTGCCCGCCCGCCTCATTGGCGAGGCAGGCTTGCCAACGCAGACAGACGGCCTCGTGCAGCGTGATCAATTGATCCTTGAGGCCCCGTTTTTGACGGGCGGCCGGATTGTTCTCGTGTTCGAGGGGAATACGGGCGCGTTCCGCAAGGCGTTCGACGGCTTCGGTGAAAGGAATGTTTTCGTGTTTCGTCACGAACTTGAAGACATCGCCGCCCTCGTGGCATCCGAAGCAGTGAAAGATCTGTCGCTGCGGATTGACGTTGAAGCTCGGTGATTTCTCGCGATGGAACGGGCAGAGTGTGACGAAGTTCGTTCCGGCACGTTTCAAAGGCAGAGTGGCGCCGATCACGTCCACGATATCATTCGCGGCACGGATCCGGTTCAGGAAGTTTTCCGAGTAGAACGGCACGTAGGATGTGCTTGAAAAAGTGGGCGTGCGGCGATGCGTTACCGGGGACCTGCCCCCGCTCGATTCGGTGGCGACGCGGCTGGGTTGGGGGAATCCTTTACCGCCGGACAGGGCGAAGAGACCAGTCCTTCCAACGTGGCATATCGGTGAGGAAAAACTGGCCGCTCGACATATACCCGCCGCCGAGGGCGTGGCGGAGAGGGAATCCGGTGGGAATGTTATTGCGCAGGAGTGAGTCCATGTAGAAGCGGTTCCAGGCGGTGTTGGGATCGTCCACATTGAGGAAAGTCGGCCGCCAGCGCTCATCCGCGGTGATCGGGGTGAGGTAGATGGCCCGCACGGGCCGGAGATGATCATGAATGTTATAGAAATCCTCCACGTAATCATGCTTCACCCGGAGCGTGAGCCAGAGGCACTCGCGTTGACCGTACCACGCGACAGCCCAAGGCATGTCGCTCATCATCAAGTCTTCTCGCGCCATCCATCCGGAAAACTGTTGAATCAAGAGCGGATGGTAGGGCGGCCAACTGAGGGGCTGGGTCCGCGGCGGCAAGAGGGTAAAGAAAAGCGGCAGGCAGACGCCGAGAACAGAACCGCCGATGGTAATTTGGCGGAGTTGTGGCACCAGAAACTCCACCCGATCGAGCAGCAGAAAGAACAGGGAGACGCCAAATAGGATCACCAGCGGTGCGACGAGGACGAGGAGATTTTCGGAATTCACTGTCAGCGAGTCCTCGGTCAGGTGGGTGCGGCCCAGGGCCTGGGCAAAGAGCAAGACGACGATTGCGGCGACAATGAGCCATCGGACTCGTTGCAGCGCGGAGCTGTGGAAGGGAATGAGGAGGCCCACAAGAAACAAGGCCGTGACGTAGCCGCCGGCAAGGCGGGGCAATTCTTCATTCACCAACTGAGTGGCATTGAGCGTCATCTTGCGCCGCAGATCCCCGATCTCCACCTTGGTCATGTCGGGATTCTGGGATCGTTCCAGGCGAGTTTCGGAAAACCACGGCGTTCCCTGATACATTGCGTAGCCCGCGGTACCGAACCAATGGCCGCAGAGTTGGTGATTGCGCACCAACCAAGGCATGACAACCAGGGCAAACGTGATCGCTGTAACCGGCGCCAGGATCCATCGGCGTGGGCCACCCCAAAGGAGCAAGAATCCCAGCACGGGCAAAAGCAAGATCCCGACGCTGTACCGGGTGAGACAAAGTAGCCCGGTAAATAGTCCGGCCCCGATAGCAAAGAGCAGGAGCCGAGAAAACTTGGCGGGGTTTTCCGTCCGATGAACGCCCTGCTCAATGGCGATCGTGACCTGGGCGAGGCTGAGGAGAAGGACGATCAGGAGGTTTGTGGAAAGCCCGGAATACGTGAATCGCCAGAGCAGCTCGGTCCCAAAAACTACCGCCGCCGCCACGGCTGCGACCGAGGGATCAAACAGCTTGCGCCCCAGGAAATATACCTGACCGACGGCCAGTAAGAAGAGGGTGAGATTCAGATAGGAGATCAGAATGTCGGGTTGGTAGCGCGTGAAATTTGACTCCTCACGGGCGTCGGGAATCTTGAAATTGAACGGCAGCATTTTCATCCACCCGGCGAGCAGCAGCGGATACAACGGGGCATTTGCGAGGTCTGGATGCGTGGCTTGCTTCAGCACCTGGGTCTCATCCAACTTGGCCGTCGCTTTTTGCTGCTGAAGCAGGTGAAGACTCAACGGGCGGATGAAGAGCGTGGTGTATCCACGGCCCTCAGCCAGATTACGGGCAAGTTGAGCCGTGTCCATCGCCTCGGCGGTGCCGAGGTTCTTGAACTCTGTGAGGTGATACACTGTGCCGACGAAAATCGAGAGCAGCAGCGCAAAGAAATACCGCGGAAGGTGCCGGGCGCCCCCTTCCTCCAGTGAATAGACGAGGTCCTGGATTCCTTTCGGTGGCTGATTCATGTCCGGCGGGGATTTTGAGGGGACTTCCACTCCGATTGACATGAAATAAACCAGGGCCGTTCAAGTGAGTGCCACCGAAGGGCATACAAACCGCAGGGCGAACCTACCCGGGCCATCAAGCGAGACCACGTCTCAAAAACTCCCGCTCGGGGAGGCCCGGAGGCGCGGTGTTTCGTTCGCCATCAACAAGGCGCGTCGTCTCACGCCCGATGGGATGCACGCGAGCGCACTCTTCGAATTCGCCGCACCCTGCGCGGCTGCCCGTGCATCATTCGAGGTACCCTCTTTGCGGCAGGAAACCGTGTCGTTCCAAAATATCGCCGGTGAGCCGAATAATCTCCTGAGGCATGACCGCACCGCCGGTGAGGGAGGGAGGGTCGGTGCTCTCGGCTTTCGGTCCAAAAGCCATAAAATGATCGGTGGCCTTGTTGGCGTTGGCAAACGGGTTTCCGACCGTCATTCCGGCGACCGCTTCGAAAAGGTCGTTCATCAGCAGGGTGATGCGCGCGGACATGCCGCGGGCCTCCTCGATCCGGCCTTTTTTCAGGTTTTCCACGATGCTGGCGAGTTCACGGGCAAAGCAGTTTGCCGAGCTTAGGATCAATCCGTGATACGGCCCCCCCGCGATGGACAGCCAGCGCGAGTAGTTTCCTTCGGCACCACGCAAGAGGAAAACATCTTCCGGCAGCGGGGGGCGCGCCACCACGGAATCTCGACCGCTGCTGTCGATAAAAAAGACGAAATTTGAGAATTCCAGCCCCAGACTGGCCACGTGCGGTGGAGTCAGTTCGTAGCCGGTGACCTGTGGGAGTTGATAGAGTGCAAGCGGGACGCCCGTCCGGAACAATGCCCGCAAACAGTCCGAAAGCGCCTCCGGGTCTCGCTCGACGCCGACGGAGGGGCACACGGTGAATCCGCAGACTCCGCGCACACTGAGAAGGGACGTGGCGGACAGCCCCTCCGCCGCACCGGTCAGCTCACGAGCCAGTCGTATGATCTCCCGACTCGCCTCGCGGGCATTGGGCCGGAGGACCCCGACCAGAACACTCAAAGAGTGGCTGCGGGCGGCGGCGAGCCCCTGCGTGATGATTTCCCGATGCAACGCGTGCGGCAGGTCCCAGCCGTCGCCGGTCGAACCCGCCAGTAGCAGTCCGCCCACATGGGGGGCAATCCGATTCAAATGCGTCTCCGTCCGCGCCCGATCGATCCCTCCATGTCGGTCGTAGTGCGTGATCGGTGGACACCACAGGGCGGGGAGCCCTTCGGGCAGTATCCTTGCAACCAAATCCCGTCGTGCGACACTCATGCTCTTAGGTTACTCGAAGTTTTCATCCTTAAACTTAGGAGTAGATATTTTTAAGTATTCAATGATGAGGTCAATACTCAAAATTAGAATATGTGAATATTTTTATTCTACTTCTTCCTGTCGGGGATTCCGCTTGCACGGCACGGTCCGTAGCTCGTGAACTCTCTGCCGTGCGGTTCCTGATGCTTAACTGGCGTGACCCGAAGAACCCCCTCTCGGGGGGTGCCGAAAGGGTTTCGGAGGCGTATCTCCGCGGGTTGATGATGCGCGGACACGATGTTGTTTGGTTCGCAAATCAGTTTTCCGGATCACCTTGTGAGGAAGCCATTGAGGGACTGAGAATTGTTCGGGGGGGCGGACGGGGCACATCGATTCTCGCTGCGAAAAAATGGTTTCGCCGTCAGTTGCCGTTCGATTTGGTGATCGACCAGCACCACGGAATTCCGTGGTTCGCTCCGTGGTGGTGCCGAACCCGGTCCGTTGCTTATGTCCACGAAATTCTCGGGCCGATTTGGTCTTCATTCTATCCGTGGCCGCTGAGCATGCTCGGTCGGTGGCAGGAATCCTTAACCCACCGATTGTACTCAAAAACTCCCTTTTGGGTGCCGTCGGAATCGACACGGCAGGGGCTTCTTGACCGGGGTGTGCGGGAGGCGACCGTCCTTCCCAACGGGATCGACACGGAAATTCTCCCGGTGTTGGAATCGAAGGCTTTCGAGGGCCCCCTGCGTCTGGTCGTTGTTTCACGCCTTGCTCCGAACAAGCGGGTGGATCATGCCATTCGGGTCGCGGGCCTCTTGAAGGACGCGGGGACCGCGGTTGAGCTGGTGGTGGTCGGCGATGGGGAATGCGCGGACCCACTGCAGAAGCAGGTCCGCCAAGCCAGGCTAACCTCGATCGTGCGCTTCACCGGTCGATTGGGAGAGGCGGCGAAGGATGACGAGCTCCGCCGAGCCCATTTTCTGCTGCACACGTCGGTCCGCGAAGGCTGGGGACTCAATGTGATCGAGGCCAATGCGCGTGGGACACCCGCCGCGGTGTACCCCGTCCCCGGACTGGTCGACTCAACTCTGGATGGCGTCACGGGGTTAATCTCACGCCTGGAAACGCCGGAGTCGCTCGCGGCATCCCTGCGCCAACTGCAAACCAACCCCGGCCGCTATGCTGTTCTTCGACATCAAGCCTGGGAACGGTCCCGAAAATTCCGCTGGGAAAATGTCCTTCCGATTGCCTGCGACTGGCTTGAACAGCAGGCCCGTCGCCCGCAGCCATGGTAGACCGCGGACCGCAGACGTGCGTGGCAGAAACCAGGCCTATCGGCTCGGGACCACGGAAATCAGCGGTGCGAGCCCCTCGATCCATGGGGCTAGGTATCCAATCGGCCGGGGTTGAAAAGGTCGCTCCGCTGGACAAATCGGTTTGGAATTCGAGGTTTACTCCAGGATTGGTTTCTCGCATGTTGGCCGGATACGTGTATTGTGGATGGAGGATCTAGAGCCTAGAAAACCCTGCAATTAATTGACAACAAACGACTTACGATAGAACGGATGTTTAAGTTTCGCTTTACAAAGCCGGTGTTGGCCGCCCTTGCAGTCGCGGCCAGCGGCACGGTAGGACGTGCTGTGGATCCAGAGGACCTTCTGGTGTTCCGATGGGCGAATCTACTCTTAAAACCCCAACTGAACTCGACGGCGACCTACACCGACAACTTGTTCTCAGGCAATGACGATGTCGTAAACCTCAATAATCGTATTATTCGTCCGCAGGTTGACGATTTCATCTGGCAGGTGAGTCCCGAATTGCGGCTCCAGTATGGCCAGTTGGCGGGTAATTTTATTGTGGTCGATTTGACCTATGACCAATTGATGTATCTGGATCATGACTATGCAAATAGCCATCAGGAGCGGGTCGATGTTCGGTCCAATTTCCAGCGCGGGAAGTTTACGCTGACTGGCACCGACGGGATCCATTTTCTCGACAGTTACCAGGGTGGCGTCCAAACGGCAGGGCTTATGCCGTTGGAACGTACCGAGATCTTGCTAAATCACCGATTGACCTTTGATCTGTCGGAGAAGACAGACATTTACGGGCAGATCGATTACAACAGCTATGATTTCGCCGAGGATTTGGAGTTGTACGACCAAAACACGTGGATGATGTACCTGGGAAGCACCTATAAGCCGAAGTCGAAGTTTGGCTTTTTTGCTGAAGGAAAATACGGGCAGACCACCGTATCGCCAAATGGCACCCTACCGCCCAGTCCGGACCAGGATGTTTACGGGGGATTCGTCGGCATTCGCGGGAATTTCACGCCTAAACTCTCCGGATCGGTGAAGGTTGGTTACGAAGCGAGAGATTTTGCCTCGGGCGCTCCGGTCGAGAATGGAGAATCCCCTGGCTACATCAAGTCGTCGCCAGCGATGGCCGCCTCCCTGGTTTACGCGCTGGGGCCGAAGACGGCCTTCAACCTCAGCTACGATCATTTCACCGGTGCCTCATACCAATTGGCAGGGCAGGCGTACGTATTTGACCGGCTAGACCTCTTAGTGAGCCAGGCGCTGGGAAGCGGGGGGGTCTGGGCCGTCTCGGCGGGAGGGGGAGCGAGTATGGGGCGGTTTGACGAGAGTCGCAGCGTGGACTCGTCCGGGACGGTAACGGCCATTTTTCCGAAGAGGACAGACCTCTTCTTTACGCCGAGTGCCCGCCTCACTTTCAAGCCGAGGTCCTGGCTGACGGCAAGGCTAAGCTACGAGTTTGATCGTTTTAACTCCGACGGTGTCCAGATCGTTGGCTCGGACCCCAATGGCATTCCCCAGGTTTACCTGA
The DNA here is from genome assembly GCA_945861565.1 of Akkermansia muciniphila. GTDB lineage: Bacteria > Verrucomicrobiota > Verrucomicrobiia > Limisphaerales > UBA9464 > SIBK01. Next base: position 69,948 of record CAMAUY010000008.1, on the reverse strand, counting down.
TTGACTACAACAACCACCGTTTTATGCTCCAGGTGGCGATTGGTTACTAGACATGAAAATCCTTTCCAAGATCCATACCGCGCTGATTCTGGCCATCTTTGGGATGATTGGCTGCACCATCCCCCTCCTCGCCGCGGCCGAACCGGAGGCGGATTCACTCCGAGAAACCCGCAAGATCATGGCGGGCGATGTGCTCGATGTTCATCTCGTTGGTGAGCCAACCTGGATCGTCAACAAGCGGGTGCCCGAGGATGGCCTGATCAATTTCCCCTACATCGGGGACATTTCCGTGAAGGGAAAGACCATTTCGGACGTTGAGCGCACCGTCCGCGAAAAGTTACTCGACGGTTACTATGTGAAGCCTGAAGTAGTCGCCAATATCACCAGCTTCGTGGTGCAGACGATTTCCGTGCTGGGCAAGGTCGCCCGCGCTGGCTCGGTCGAACTACCCCCGGATCGGGAGATCGATGTGATTGAGGCGATCGCGAGGGCGGGAGATTTAACCGCGCTCGCGAAGAAGGACAAGATCGAGCTGCGCCGGGGCAATGAGGTGAAGATTCTTCGGTACGACGAGCTCAAGGGAGCCACCGATCCGGCGCGGCGAATTTTCGTAAAAGCAGGGGACGTGATTTATGTCCCTGAAAAATTCTTCTGAACTCCCAACCGGCGCCCCCAATCTGTCCAACCTGTCTACCTCCACTCTCCGTATGGAAGAAACAAATGCGATTCAACTGAACCAATCCGTCGAAGATGGGTTTGTGCTTCGCCACTACTGGAGCATTGTCCTCGAGCGGCGATGGCTGATTCTATCCACCCTTAGCATCCTCTTCGCTCTGGCCGTCATTTATGCGTTTCGGGCCACCCCGATTTACCAGGCATTTGCCGTCTTGCAGATCGATCGCGAGAACTCCGGCATCCTGAGCGGTTCCCAGGTGATGCTTTATGATCCTCGCGAGCAAGATTACCTCAACACCCAATTCAAGAATCTCGTCAGCCGGACGCTGCTTCAAGACGTGGCCTTCCAGCTCAAGCTGGATAAGGATCCTGTCTTCGCGGGCGATCCGAACATTCCGGCGACACTATTCAACATGATCGAAGTGGTCCCCACCCGCATGTCACGGTTGGTGAGCGTACGAGCTTACCATCCCGACAGCGAGAAGGCTGCGAAAATTGTCAACACTTTGGCCTCCCGATTTCTCGACAACAATATCGACCAGAAGCGGCAGCGATCATTGGCCGTATTCAATATGCTGCGGATGGAATCCGAGAAGCTGGAAACCGAATACATCAATTCACGACGGTTTTTGCAGATTTATCGGGAAACAAATCAAATGCCTTCCCTCAAGGAGGATCAAAACATGGCGCTGCAAAGCTTCCGCCAGAACCAGATGGTCTACGATGCCGCGGCGACGGCCTATAACAACGCTCGCAAGACCGCGGACGAAGCTAAACGGTGGGTGGATGACAAGAAGCCGAAGGCCGACCTTCCGCAGATGTCTCAAGACCGGCTCGTGACGGAGCTGCAGGGCAATCTTTCCACTCTGGAGACAGATTTGAAGGGGCTTTATACGAAGTACAAGGAACTTCATCCCCAGGTGAAGGAGGCTAAGCAGCGGATCGCCAACGTCCAGCTCGACCTTGATAAGCAGGTCAATCGGGTGTACGAAAATATTTTTGCCGATGCCGAGCGGCTCGAAAAACAGATGGCCAGCGCCAAAGAAGAATTCCAGAAACGGGAACGGGACATCGGCCGCGTCAATTTGTTGCAGGTGGACTATGACGCGCTTCAGAGCAGGGCGGACCGGGCGAAATTAATGTATGACACGGTGCTCCAGCGGTTGAAGGAATATGACTTCAACTCCCGCGACACAGTGCAAAACATGCGCATTGTCGATCCCGCGATTCCTCAGGCCAAGTTTGTCCGTCCCAACCGGCCTCTCATTTTGCTCGCCGGCTTGATCGGTGGACTGGCCGCTGCGATCCTCCTCGCCTTCTTTGTCAATTACTTCGACGACTCCGTGAAGAGTCAGGAGGATGTGGAGAATTTTCTTCGACTGCCTTTTCTGGGTTATATCACGAATATCAAATCGTCCAGCGTCGTGGAGCGGGACCTTCAATCCCACGTGTTCCCATCGTCGAGTGCTGCCGAGGCGTTCCGGACCTTTCGTGCTGCCGTGTCCCTCTCCCGCAACGCGGATAAGCTTCGGGTCGTTGCGGTCACGAGTACCATCCCTTCCGAAGGGAAATCCCTGGTGGCTTCGAATTATGCCATCGTCACCGCCCAGACCGGACTGCGCACGCTGTTGGTCGATGCAGACCTTCGGCGGCCGTCTATTCACAAGGCATTCCAGCTCCAAAGCCCGGTCGGTCTTTCCGCCTTTCTGGGTGAAAAGATCAACAACGTCGGCGAAATCATTCATTCCACCGATGTGCCAAACCTTGATGTCGTCTGTTGCGGTGCCACTCCGGGCAATCCTTCCGAACTTGTGGGCTCCCGGCGCATGGAGCAGTTCCTCGAGGAGGTGTCCAGCCGCTATGACCGGGTGGTCGTGGACTGCCCTCCGGTATCCGCTGTTGCCGATCCGCTAATCGTCGGTGCCATGTGCGACGGCATGGTCTACGTGACCAAGTTTAATAAGATCCGGCGGGAACATGCCCGCCGTTCCGTTCAGCGCTTGCAGGACGCAGGCATCAACCTGATCGGCGTGGTCATGAACGACATCGATTTCGAGGGCAAGGATTCCTATTACTATAGCTATTACTACTATCAGAACCAATATTATGCCACCCACTACCGCACCGCTGGATCGGAGCCGAAGAAAGCGAGCAGCCCGACCGCCGTCGAAAAGAAGCCGATAGCCAAGGTCTAGTTGCCCTCGTTTTTTCATGAGTCAACATCCGCTCTCCAAGAAATTCGCCGGGTATCCCCGCCTGAACCCTCTCGGGGTGGGCCACGACATTTCCGCCGCCGACCTCATCGACCAGGTCTTCCTCGCCTACAATGGCGGCCGCCTCCGCGAAGCGGCCCATCTGTTGACCAAAAAAATGCTGCCGAATGACGGTTGTGTCGGCCTTTCCCTCACGGGAGCACTCACCCCGGCCGGCCTCGGCAAGTCCTGCCTGATTCCGCTCATGAAGGCTGGGTTCATCGACTGGATCGTTTCGACCGGCGCCAATTTGTATCATGACCTGCATTTCGGGTTGGACATGCATCTGCACAGCGGATCTCCGTTCCTCGACGATGTGGAATTGCATACCGAGGGAGTTATCCGGATTTACGACGTTTTATTTGATTATAATGTGCTGCTGGATACGGATGCGTTTGTGCGGGAGGTGATTCAGGGGCCCGAGTTCCAACGGCCCATGGGGACGGATGAATTTCACCACCACCTCGGTCGATACGTGGCGGAACGCGGCCGCCGGCTCGGCTTAAAAGACAGCTCCGTTCTCGCTACCGCATACGAGTGTGGGATTCCCATCTTCACCTCCAGTCCCGGGGATTCTTCGATCGGCATGAATGTGGCCGCGATGGCCTTGCGAGGATCGCAATTGACATTCGACACCCTGCGCGATGTCAACCAAACCGCGGGCATCGTTTATCACGCTAAGGCATCCGGCCTGATCAGTAGCGTCTTCATTCTCGGCGGGGGCAGTCCAAAAAATTTCATCCTTCAGACGGAACCACAGATCCAGGAGGTCATGGGGATCCAGGAGAAGGGACACGACTACTTTCTGCAATGCACGGACGCCCGTCCAGACACCGGCGGTCTCAGCGGCGCCACGCCGGCGGAAGCCGTCAGTTGGGGCAAGGTGGATCCCGAAAAACTTCCCGACTCCGTGGTCTGTTATACGGACTGCACGATTTCATTGCCCTTGCTCAGTGCCTACATGCTGAGTCGTGCCACGCCTCGCAAGCTTAAGCGGCTCTATGATCGGCGGGATGCGATTCTCGAAGCGGTGCGCAGTCGGTATCTAAAAACCGGCACGGTTTCCAAAGTCACCACGAGTCGCAAGGTGGCGAAACGATCGAGCGGCATCGGATTGAAACGGGCCAAGTGAAGCCGGGTCGGAGGGTGGGCCCAGGCAATTGACTCGGCCGGGCCCGTCGATACCGTCTCCCCATGATGCTTGCCGCCACGGCCCAAGCCCCTCCGGCTCTTTGGACGATCACGCCCTTTGTGGTATTGCTCGGGCTGATTGCGTTGGCCCCCTTGTATTTCGGAGCGTGGTGGGCGAAGCACTATCCCAAGGTGGCCCTGGGCTTCGGCAGCCTTATATCGCTCTATTATTTTTTTGTTCGACAGGACGCGCACATGATCCTGCATACCGGGCAAGAGTACCTCAGTTTTATTGCGGTGATCGGCTCGCTGTACGTTGTCAGCGGTGGGATTCATATCAATGTGCGGGGCGAGGCCACTCCGTTGGCGAATACGATTTTCCTATTCGTGGGTGCGCTTCTCGCCAACGTTCTCGGAACGACGGGTGCATCGATGCTCCTGATTCGTCCTTGGCTCCGATCGAACAAGTACCGGGTGACGGCCCATCACGTGGTCTTTTTCATATTCATTGTATCCAATGTCGGTGGCTGTTTGACGCCCATGGGTGATCCTCCGCTTTATCTAGGCTATTTGAAAGGGGTGCCGTTCTGGTGGGTGGCGGAACACTGCTGGCCGATGTGGGCGGTGGCTCTCGGTCTTCTCCTTCTCATGTTCCTGATCGTGGATACGATCAATTTTCGTCGCGCACCCGCGCCGGTGCAGAGGGAGCACACGCGGAAAGGTGACTGGTTTCAGTTCGACGGTGGCGCCAATGTGTTTCTGCTGGGAGTGATCCTGGCGGCCGTGCTGTTCGCGAATCAATCGCTATTCCTGCGTGAAGGGCTGATCGTGGGCGCGGCCGCACTTTCCTATTTTCTGACCCCGAAGCGAATCCATGAGGCCAACGCCTTCAACTGGCACCCGGTTACGGAAGTGGCCATTTTATTCATTGGAATTTTTGCCACGATGATGCCGGCACTGCAGATGTTGGCGGCCAGGGCCGGTGATCTGGGACACCCCGGCCCCGCGATGTTCTATTGGGGCAGCGGCATTTTGAGCAGTGTTCTCGACAACGCGCCCACCTATCTGTGCTTCCTGCAGGCGATTCTGGGGACCTATATCGAGCCGGACACAGTCAGCCAGCTTCGGCACCTGGTGGAAACCGGCGGCCGGGATCTTGCCACGTTCATTCATGGTCCCAATGCGCAGGGGATCCGCGAAACATTCGCCGCGCTCCAGAGGTTTCACCCCGAGCAATTGGCCGCTCGCACCATTTCCGACGAAGAACTCGGAATTGCCTTTCTGATCGGAAACGCCCAGTTCAGTCACTTTATCACTGCGATCAGCACCGGTGCCGTTTTTTTTGGTGCGAACACGTACATTGGGAACGGCCCCAACTTCATGGTGAAATCCATGGCGGATCAGCAGGGTGTTCATACGCCGAGTTTCTTTGGATACGTGGTCCGCTTTTCATTTCCCTTCATGTTGCCAACCCTGGTGGTGGTTTGGTTTTGTTTCTTCCGGTAGGGGACTCCCTGCGGCCCCATAGCGGGGCGAAAGTACCTCTGCGTTGGCCGCAGATTCGGGCCGTGAGCAGATCGGTTGGTGTGGACCGATTTGACCGCTTGGATTTTACAATCGGGTTGGAGTACACTCTGCCGAGCAATTAAAATTCTATGTCCACTCCCAGTCCCGTTCCCACTCGATCGTTCCGTGTCGACGATCTTTCGGTTCGCATCTTTTTGAGTCAGGATGACCTTTCCCGTTACGTCGCAGACCGGGTACGGGAACTGCTGATCGCAGCGATTGCCCGCCAGGGATCCGTGGCGGCGATTTTGGCCACCGGCAATTCGCAAATTCGGTTTCTTGAACGTCTGGTGTCGGCAGGGGGAGTTGATTGGGCGCGGGTAACACTTTTCCACATGGATGAATATCTGGGAATTTCGGCCACGCATCCGGCATCATTTCGCCGCTACATGCATGAGCGTGTGGAACAGTTGGTTCACCCACGGGCTTTTCATTATCTGGCGGGAGATGCCGATCTGCCGCTGGATGAATGTGATCGGTACACGGCTCTTCTCAAGGCGCAGCCAATCGACTTGGTGTGCCTCGGGATCGGGGAGAATGGCCATATTGCTTTTAATGATCCGCCTGTCTGCCGATTCGAGGAGCCGCATTGGGTCAAGCTGGTCAAGCTGGATGACGCCTGCAAGACGCAGCAACTGAAGGAGGGGCACTTCCCATCCCTGGAAGCGGTTCCGCCTTACGCTTACACTCTGACCATTCCCGCACTCTGTTCCCCACGCCACATGATCTGTGTGGCACCCGAGAAACGAAAGGCCCTGCCGGTGAGGAATGCGCTCCAGGGACCGATCAGCACCGCGTGCCCGGCGTCGATTTTGCGACGGCAGAAACATTGCGACCTGCTGCTCGACGAGGACTCGGCCTCGCTGCTCACGCTGCCCTAATTTGTCATTCTCATGCGTGTTCTCGCCCTGGATCCCGGCAGCGTTCGGATCGGGGTCGCCCTGAGCGACGAACTGAAACTCCTGGCGTCACCTCTGGAGCACATTCCCGCGGAGCCCTTCGCCGGATTTCTTCAGCGGTTTAAGGATCTCCTCCGCGAAAAGGAGGTTGATCTAGTGATCGTCGGCATGCCCCGGAATATGGATGGAACTTACGGTGACGCCGCCGCCCGGGTACGCGAATTTGTCAGGGCTCTGCAGGAAGCGGTGTCCGTCCCCATTCGAACCTGGGACGAGCGGTTGACATCAGTTCAGGCCAATCGGGTGCTCAGTCAGAACAAGACTCGTCGCGACGATCGTCGAAAAAAGGTCGATGGCATTGCCGCGGCGGTGTTGCTGCAAAGTTATCTCGATATGCAGGGCTTGAGCGCCTAAAGCCGGGTTGATCCCGCCAGGAATTCGAGTAAAGAAGCCAGCTCCGCCTCTGGTAATTGATCGAATCCACCCGGCATGATGGATAGGTTTGAAGAATTCAAGGTGGCGATCTCCTTCCGCTGGACGACATGTTTTTGCCCGGTCGTGTCGAGTATTTCCACGGAAGTCTCCGTCTCGCCATCGAGGCGGCCCGCAAAGACATCCCCGGAACGGGTCGTTGCTGTCCAGAGTCGGTAATTCGCTTCAACCGAGCGATTGGGGTCCAAGATTTCGTTGAGAATTTCCGACTTGGGCCGGACGCCGATGCCGGTGAGGTCGGGGCCAATCCGGCCGCCGGTGCCAGCGATAGCGTGGCACACCTGGCAGATCTTCTCGAAGACTTGTTGTCCCAGTTTCGGATCACCGATCCGGTCTGCCACGGGCATCAATCGGAGGATGGTTTTTTTCATTTCCGCGGTAGTCTGGTTTCCGCCCCGACCCTCGAACTCGCGGGCGCGCCTTGAAATCTCTCGGTCGGGATGGTCCCGCAGTTGATTCCACTGATCCCGAGCCAAGTCCGCCTTTTGCAGGACCCCCTGCTCCACTGCGGTCAAAAGTGCATCGGCCCATTCCGAACGACGCAGCAGCACAGCGATGGCGGTCCGGCGTGCACTCGGAGTGAGCTCCGGCAACGTTTTGAGCAAGCCGCTTCCGGTCTCGGGTCGGCGACTCTCGCCGGCAGCCAGCAGGAGTCCGTTCATCAGACGGGGCGACGAAACGGTCCGAATCGAACCGAGGGTGGCGGAAATCGACTCCACGGAATCGTCCACCACGACGAGCCGCCTGGCCGCATTCACCCGGGACTCATCGGAAAGGGTTGTGTTGCTGATTTGGCTGCGGAGCCGCCCCGCGAGTTCGTCACTCTCTACGGAGAAGGCCGCTCGAAGACCCCAGCGGGTGACAAGTCCGATCAGCGTGCTGCGCGCATCATCATTGAGCTTTGAGGCTAGTTCTCGAAGCAATTTCTGTTCCCCACCTCCTGACTGCGGGCGTCGACCCTCCGGCCAACGCAGTGCCGTCCCAGCGAGAAACGCCCCGGCAGTTGCAGGTGCTACGCCGGACAGCCGCGTCAGCGTCGTCACCATATCGGCGGGACCTCGGCTTGCGTAGTGGCCCGCGAGAATGCGAACAACGTCAAGCCGTTCGTCGGACAGCGTCGAAGCGTCCCCCATTAAAACGGATAGGAAGCCATCCTCATGGCGGGCCGCCGCGCAGAGGGCCGCCTCGCGCAACCAGCGATCGCGCCAGTTGCCTTCCAGCGCGAGTGCTTGGTAGACGGCGTCTCCGACGGCGGCAGACGACGGTGTCTGCGCCAGGGCCAGGAAAGTGGCGAGCCGCACTTGCGCGTCGGTGTCGGCAAGCAATCGACCGGCCATCAGTGCGTCGCTGGTTTCGGGTGAGGGTGATAGTATCTGGACGGCGGCTCGTCGAACGGCCGGATTCGAATGACGTAACGCGGAGCGGACGGCCTCCAGGGCGGCACTGTTCCGTCCGTTGAGTGCCCCTAGGCCATGCAAGGTCCACAAGGCATGGATCGATCCGAGGGTGGCGGGGGACAATTCGGTTTTGGATTCGGGTTGCGCCGGGCCGGGGGATTGCACCAGAGCCGCGAGCGCCGGCACCGCCGAACTGCCGCCTTTTTCAACCAACATCCGTTGGGCATGCATGCGCCAGAGAAGATTCTCACTTCGGAGTGCGGCCACCCAGGCGACGGGGTCGGCCCCGTGAAGCGTCGGTCGGGCCGTCGGAGAGCTTTCCAAATGGCGGATCTGGTAAATGCGACCATGCCGCTTGTCCCGGAGCGGGGTTTCGTAGGCATTACCCTTGCCGTTCTGGAAGCCCACCGGGACGGGATTGTGCTGAATAATATAATTGTACCAATCGATCATCCACACGGCGCCGTCCGGACCGACTTCCGCCAGTATGGGCGCAAACCATTCATCATCGCTGGCGAGGAATGTGTGCTCATTTCGCGCTGCATAATCGGCTCCCTTGGATTCCAGGCGGAATTTGCCGACCAAATGGCCAGTCGGCTCCGTAACCAGCGCAACTTGGTTCCAGTATTCCCGCGGAAAGCTGCGCGCGGTGTACAGCGCATGGCCCGCACCCGCTGTATAGCGACCGTGGACATCGACCTGCCGCACTTTTTCGGTGATGGGATAAAAGCGCTGATCATCGGCGATCGTTTCCATGCGGGCGGCAGACCAACCCTGGACCTGCTCGTAGTAACGATTGGGAATGGCCATGTACCACGACGCGTTGTTGTTGGCGGTTGAGCCGAACACCGTGCCGTCCTCGCTGAGCCCCAACCCCCACGTGTTGTTGTTGCTCGAACGCACAAACTCAAGCGCTGAACCGTCGGCTTTGAACCGGAAGACACCCATGCCGAACTTGATCTGCCGGCCGCCCACATCACCCTCGAAGCCGCTGTAACCCACGACACCCCAGATCCAATTGTCGAAGCCGTAGCGGAGATTGCTCGCCGTCGCATGGGTGTCCCTCATTCCCCAGCCTTGGAATAACACCTGCCGCTCGTCGGCCCGCCCGTCGCCGTCCGTATCCTTCAGAAAGAGGGTTCGTCCCCCTTCAATCACAATTAAACCACCATTCGCAAAAACCATTCCGGTGGGAATCGTCAGCTTATCCGCGAAGACGATAAACGTGTCCGCCCTGCCGTCTCCGTCGGTGTCCTCACAAATCTTGATCCGGTCGCGGCCGAGGCCCTGCGGCTGTTGTTCGTTCGGGTAGTCTATGGATTCGGCGATCCACAATCGTCCTCGCTCATCCCATGCCAGGGTGATGGGCTTGACGATGTCGGGCTCGGCCGCGAAGAGACGGACCTCAAATCCATCGGGCACGACAATATGCCGAGCGGATTCCACCGGCGACAACGGCTCCTGCATCGTGCGGATCTTTTTGCCCTCGGTACCCCATTTTTCTCCGACGAGATAGTTGGGGAGGGGATGTTCCGCGGGCGAATAGCGGAACGGAGGCAGGCCAGTGCGAGCTTTCAGGTCCTCGGAGGTTAGTCTGGCGAATGACCCCGTGAGCAGGCTGAGGGTGATTGCAAACGTGGGCAAGTAGTGCGGAATCATGTGGCAGGTATATCTCGGTTTGGTAACGGTATTCCCCAACAAAACGGGTCCCGATCGTCCAGCAGCAGCGTCCCTTCCGCCATGACCGAAGCGGTTCCGGTTATAACCGGGGCGATGTGTCCCTTCGTGCGATCGAGCCAGCGATAGCGGCCGGTAAAAATCGAACCCAGAATGCCTTCCTGCACCCAAAGTTCATCCTCGGCCAACACGCCGTCCGCCGCGAGGCACGCCAGCTTGGCGCTTGTCCCCGTGCCGCACGGAGAGCGGTCATAGGCTCCACCCGGGCACAACACAAAATTTCTCGACTGAGCTCCAACCCCCTGTGCCGGGCCCATCAACTCGACATGATCAATCTCCGGGTGACCCTGCCGGTTAATCGCCTGTCGAATTCTACCGCACCCGTCGATAAGATTTGGAAGGTTGATCCGGTCGAGCCATTGCCCGTGGTCTTCCACGAGAAAAAACCAGTTTCCGCCCCAGGCCACATCGCCGTGTATTGGGCCGATTCCCGGCACCTCGACCCGCACGGATCGTAGAGATCGGTAGCTGGGCACATTGGCAACGGAGACGGAACCGTCCCGATGCAACGTAGCCGTTACGATGCCGACCGGAGTCTCGATGCGATGATCCCCAGGGCCAATGTTACCCAGGTGGGCGAGGGTGACAATGAGGCCGATGGTGCCATGGCCACACATGCCGAGGGTACCGACGTTGTTAAAAAAAAGGACTCCCATTGCGCACGAGGGATCCGATGGTTCGCAGAGCAGGGCACCCACCATAACGTCGGATCCACGGGGTTCATTGACGACGGCCGAGCGAAAAGGGTCGTGCTCCGAGCGAAATCGGATGAGTCGATCGGCCATGGAACCGGAGCCCAGGTCGGGTCCGCCCGCCGTGACGACCCGGGTCGGTTCGCCTCCGGTGTGGGAGTCAATGATGGTAACACGCTGCATGGCCGAGTCAGTCCCCGGCGATCATGGTCCACACCTTGAGGAATACACGGGTGAAATATATCGGCTAGGTTTGGGCTGTGATGACGACCAGGTTGGTAAAAATGACACGCTCCAAGTCGAATTTCCTTAGCAGTTTTCGGACGAGCAGCACGGCTGGATTACGCGTCAATGCATCGACAACGTGGAACTCGATATTTTTGAACCGAGCGTGTTCCAGCATGTATTTCCACTCACCTTTGGTGTAGCGCATTTCCGTGTCATTCGTCGTCCGCGTCTCGAGCAGCGCTTGCGTTCTGGCGGCGTCGATCTGCCGGATCGAGATCGCAATTTCCACGAGCACGAGCAAGCCACCGGGTTTGAGGACCCGGCGCGCTTCCAAAAGGCTTAGGATCGGAGCCGTTGAGTGGTGGAGTGAAGCGACAAAGAATCCACAATCGAAATAACCATCTTCGACCGGCACTTGGTTGAATGACGCCACCGCGAAGCGAATCTTGGAAGGATCCCCTTTCCAGTGTCGGATCATGCGGACGCCCGCCGTTCTAAAAAAAACCTCCGAGAGGTCGAGTGCCACTACCTCTTTCACCGCGGGTAATGAGGACAAGCGGGAGGTTACCCAGCATGTGCCGGCGCCGAAATCGATGATCTTGCCCTGAATTCTGGCGCCAAAAACCGGGTGCCGAAGAGCGAAGTCGACGGCCGGCGGTGACCCAGGCTCGTACTTTTCGAGTACGTTCATCCAGGGCTCCTCGTGCCGCCCAGCCACCGACCGCGCGTCCGCTTCGGCGGCACCGGTTTCGTACTTTACTGACTCGACAGCCTCGGGCGAATTCGGCTTCAAACCCGGGCCGTAAATAATGGGCAAATCCATGCTGAGCAAATTCGGCCGTTATTCTAGCGATTTCGTGAAATGGCTCCAAGCCTATTCCCATTTCCTGATTGAAAACGCGGTGAATTCGCCGGAGCGTCTCGACATTGCCATGGCTTCTCCTCTTTCACGTCGTGACATCCTCAAGACTGCGCTCTCGGCGGGCGCCGGTGCGGTCTTGTCCGGTTGTAACACCCTTCCCGCCGGGTTCACCGCCGCGAAGCCCGACCGCATCTCCCGGGAAAATGCCCGGGAGGGAACCCGAGATTGGATGCTGACAACCACTCGGATCGATCCGCCCACTCGATACCGGTGTCCCTGGATTGAGGGCTATTGTTCCCGCCAGAGCGTCCGGGCCGGAGAATCAGTGCGGTTCCATGTCAGCACGCGTCCGGCATCCTCCTTCCGCATCGATCTCTACCGCATGGGTTGGTACGGCGGTATGGGCGGACGGCTCGTGAAGCAGCTTGGGCCGTTCCAGGGAATCGCCCAGCCGGATCCAGGCGTGGGCAAGAAGCGGTTGCGGGACTGCGACTGGCCGGCCGCGGTGGAGCTGGTGATTCCCTCGGATTGGGTCAGCGGCGTGTATCTCGGCAAACTCACGGCGGACGTGGGTGGTTTGCAAAGCTATGTGGTATTCGTCGTCCGGGACGATCGGAAGGCGGATTTTCTATTCCAGGTCAGCGATAATACGTGGCAAGCGTACAACCGCTGGCCCGACAATTTCGCCCTTTACGACAACGGCAAGGATTCCTGGTATTGGGGTGGCGGTGTTGAGGTGGGATTCAATCGTCCGTATGGAAAGTACTGTCAGATCTTTGACGCGCCCCTTTCGACCGGATCAGGAGAGTTTCTCTTGTGGGAGTTTCCGACGGCCTTCTGGCTGGAACAACAGGGTTACGATGTAACGTATATCTCCAATCACGACACGCACGCGGACCCGGCCGGGTTGGGGCGAGCCCGGGGAATGTTGTCGGTTGGACATGACGAGTACTGGTCGCTGGACATGTTTCAGAACGTCCAACGGGCGATCGCCAATGGCTTGAACGTGGCGTTCCTTTCCGGGAACACGTGTTGCGGCCGGATCCTCCTCTCGCCGGACGCTCGGGGTGGACGGGATCGGGTGTTTGAGAGGGTGGGTGTCTTCGGTCCGCCGGGCGGCACACGAGAATTCGTGGCGATGCAGTCGTTGCCCCACGTCCGGCCCTATGCGAACGAACTGGTCGGCGCCCACAGCACGGGATGGGTGACCGGAGGGGCCGCTTGGACGTGTGCGAAACCGAATCATTGGGTGTTTGCGGGGACGGGGATGAAGACAGGCGACGGTATCCCCGGTTTAGTGGGCTGGGAATGGCACGGGGATCCCGCTCCCATTCCGGGCCTGGAGATCGTTGCCACCGGTCCGACTCAGGATGCGCCGGGCAAGCCGAATGGGGGAATCTATACCGCAACCGTCTATCCCGGCCCGCGGGGAAACTTTGTTTTCAATGCGTCGACGATCTGGTGGGGGGACGGATTGAGCGAGCCGCCCGGTTATGTTCGTCCGATGGTGTATACGAAGCCGGAAGGGCCCGATCCGCGCGTGCAACGCATCACCGCCAATCTGCTTTCTCGAATGAAGGCCGCAACCTGAGGCTATCCTCCGCCCGGTATGCATATGACTCGAACCGCGTCCCCTGCGGCTAGAGTGGTGCGCGGCGGAACATCGACCAAGCCGGTCGCAGTGGCCAGAGGCGACAGGGCATGGGAGGCCTGCACTCCCGCTCGATGGACCTGTCCGGCGCGGTCAAGAATGACCCGGACAAAATGACGGCGGGTATCCGGGTTGGAGATCTCCTCCGCGAGAAAGCCGGCTGTATCGGGGGGCAGTGGATCCGCCGCTCCCTGCAAACTCAGCAGGGCTGGAAGCACGAGCAACACCGCGGTAACGAACGCGGAAACCGGATTTCCGGGAACGCCGAGCAGAAATTGTTCCCCGAGGCGACCATAGAAAAATGGTTTGCCGGGTTTCATCGCTATCCGCCAGAACTCGACGGACCCGCCCAATCCGATAAAAGCCGATCGCACAAGGTCGTGTTCTCCCACCGAAACACCACCGGCCGTTACAACGAGGTCGGCGGATGACAGGGTTTCGGCTAGTGCCTCAGCCGTCATCCGCGGATCGTCGGGGACCCAAAGGCGGTGGGTAATCTGGGCACCCGCAGTTCTCAGGAGAGCTTCGAGCATTAGGGAATTGCTCTCGTATATCCTTCCCAGTTCCAGGGGCGTTCCCGCTGGCTGCAATTCGGATCCGGTGGCGATAATTGCGACCCGAGGCTTACGGCGGACCGTGACATGGGACCTACCCAACGCGGCGAGCAATCCGATGGCGGCGGGGCTGATGCGAGTGCCGCAGGATAACACCGTTGAGCCGGCCGCAACGTCCTCCCCACGAAACCGAACAAACTCCCAGGGCCGAGCGGCCTCCCGAACGAGGATATCGGAGTCCGTCGCGTCCACATCCTCCTGCATGATCACGGAGTCCGTACCCGCGGGGAGGGGCGATCCGGTAAAAACTCGAACGCAATCTCCGACCTCGGCACGTCCGGTGAAAACGGTCCCCGCAGCCGCCGCACCCATTCGCCGGAGCCGCACGGGTTTTTCGGGGCTGGCGTCCCGCGTGTCCTCGGCCCGGACCGCATACCCGTCCATTGCAGAATTATTGAAGGGGGGGAGGTCGATCGCGGCGGTGAGTTCGGCGGGGATGAACTGTCCGACCGCAGCCGCCAACAGGACCGATTCCTGAGGCAGTCGCGGCAGATCCGCCAGCAACCGGCTCCGCGCCTCCTCCAAGCTCCACATCAGCTTTCGGCCGGTTTTTCGGCCGCTTTGGATATTCCCTGGCGCAGGGAGAATTTCCAGACGAAGAAGGTGACGACACTGAGGATGGCGAACAGGACACTTAGCAACAGCTGTCGACCCGTTTCCACCGTCGTCAAGACTACGGAGACGAAGCCGGTCAACGCGGCAACTCCATACAACGTCCACGCGGCTTGTTTCTGAGTGAGGCCCATTTCCAGCAGTCGATGGTGCACGTGGCTTTTGTCCGCCTGGAAAATCGGGACGCCCGAGAGCAGCCGGGTGACCATGACGCGGGCGGTGTCGAAGAGGGGCAGTCCGAATAGGATGAGAGGCACCGAAATGAATGGGCTCGCGCCGCCGCCTTGATCGTTGAACAAAGATAACACACCGATGCAGGCCAGAACCAGTCCGATGGTCAGGCTGCCGGAGTCTCCGAGAAAGATGCGGGCGGGCGAATAGTTGTAGGGCAGAAAGCCCAGGCAGGCACCCGCCAGGGCCAGGGTGAGAAGGGCCAGAAGGATATTGTTCGAAAAGATGTTAATGATCGCGAGCGATAAGGCGATGACTGCGGTCACTCCCGACACGAGGCCATCGATGCCATCGAGCAGGTTAATGGCGTTCGTTACGCCGACAATCCAGAGGACGGTCACCCCCAGTGACAATGCGGGATGCAAGACGATGGGAAGTCCGAAGGGGATGCTGAACTGCGAAATTCGGTACCCAAAACTCCAGAGCAGGCAGGCGGTTGCGATCTGGAAAAGGAACTTCTGGGTTGCATCAGCACCGTGGATGTCGTCGTAGATTCCTAATCCCAGCATCAGGGTTGCTCCCAGCATCAGGGAAAAAAACAGAACCTCATAGTTCTGAAACATGTGCGAAACTGGATTGTGCAGCAGGTAAAGCCCGCTCCACGGGAGGCAGAATCCGAAGAATACAGCAATACCCCCAAGCCGGGGCATCGGTTGGGTGTGAATCTTGCGGGCAGCCGGCAAGTCGACGGCACCCCAGGCATGAGCCAAACGAATTGCCAGCGGGGTCAGCAGGTAGGACCCTGCCGTCGAAAGGACGAGCACTGCGAGGTAGGTCCGATAGGAATTCATGAAGAAATCCGTTCCACCACCAGCTCCTGGATCAATTCCCAATAACGCTGAACCATAACTGGCTCCGAGAATTCCGAAAGCGCTCGCTGCCGCCCGGAAGCACCCATTTGAAGACGGTACGAGTCATTCGAAAGCAACCCGTTGACGGCGTCGGCCAAGGAATCTGCGTCTGCGGGAGGCACCGTGAGACCGGATACTCCGTCACCGCAGACATATGGCACGCCGGAACGGAGTTGGCAAGCAACCACCGGCTTGCTGCAAGCCATCGCTTCAACTTGCACTAGGCCAAACGCTTCATTCGGGCTGATCGACGGGAAAATGAAAACGTCGCAGGCATGGAAGAACCGCGGCAAGTCCTCGTCCGTAATGTCACCCCAGAAGCGGACACGATCGGCGACTCCGAATTCGCCCGCAAGACGCTTCAGTTCGGATTCCAAGGGACCGGTCCCAACGAGCCAGAGGACAGCCCCGGGGAGACGTCGTAACGCTAGGAGTGCATACCGCTGCCCCTTGTAGCCAACAAGGCGGCCCACGTTGAGCAGAATCCGGCGGCCCTGCGCCTCCCTGCGGAGATATTCGACGCGGGCGCGCCCTTCGGCATCCAGTTGGAACCGGTCGAGATTCAGCCCAAAGGGAATAATCACGCACTTACTCTCGAATTCCGGCAGGTAGGGAGAGTATTTTAGGTGGTAGGGAGTGGCAACCACGATCCGGGTCGCCCGGCGCAGGAGCGCCCTCTGAAGGGGTAGATAGAATCGGAGTGCTGCCGTCTGGCGAACGATGTCGCTGTGCCAGGAAAGGATAAGAGGCGTTTGACGCGGCCCGAGTATCGCGGCCAGATCCGCCAGCGGATTCGGAAAATGCGCATGCCACAGATCGGCATGATAACGCCGGGTGGCGAAAGGATAGCGCGGGGTGAGGGAAATGGACATCGCCTCACGCCAGCTCGCCAGTCGGTGCACCCGAACGCCGGCCAGCGTCTCGTTAACCGTGCGTGGGGTCCGGTTCGCCACGACACAATCGACTTCGGCTCCCAGTCGCACGAAACCTTCGCATAGACTGCGGAGCAAAGTCTCGATGCCACCCCGCTCGGGGGCATAGAATTTCCCGAGTTCAAGAATCTTCACACGGAGCGGGGAGGCCATCCAGGGATGGCATAGTTTGCATAAGCCCGCTCGATGGCATCTACGGGCCGATCCCAGCGGAACTCACGGCGGGCGTAGTCTGCACAAATCGGACGGGCGGGCAATTGGATTTCACCGCTCAGCACCGCTGCCAGCGAACGGGCCAGCGCTGCCGTGCTGGCGGGTTCAAACAACAGGCACTCGCCGAGCGGGCGGACCAGCTCGGGATTGGCACCCGCCGCGGAGGCCAAGACAGGGGTTCCGCAGGCAAGCGCCTCGGCCGTGGCGAGCCCAAATCCCTCCAGATCCAAAGACGGCATGAGGACGGCATCCGCTGCGCCATAGAGCCGTGGCAGCTCTTCCTCCGTCACAAAACCGAGCAGCCGGATCTGTTGGGACATTCCCGCTGCCATGATTCGGGACTCCAATTCCGCCCTTTGATTCCCCTTGCCCGCGATCCAAAGACGGGCATTCGGATGTCGGCCGGCGACACTGGCGAAGCCATCCACCAGGTGGACGAGACCCATGCGAGGGTCGAGGCGACGGACCGCCAAGAAGAGGAAATCGCCCTCCGACAGACCGAGCTCCTGGCGGACGGCCACGCGCCGAGGGAGCGGGCAGAAACGCTGGAAGTCTGCTCCGCCACCGATCACTTCGGCGTTCCGATGGACGCCCGGATGCCAGGTGGGGATGCGTCCGCGTGAGTACTCGCTGGCCACGCAAATGTGGCGGGCGGTTTGTAACGCTTTTCGCTCGATGCGCTGCATCTGCAAGCATGCGAAATGATCCACGATCCGGCGAGGCAAGGATCGCGGGCGGGAGCTCACCGAATACCGATGTTCCAGAGCCCAGGGACCTTGAAGAATCATTACGAACGGGATGCCGACCAGCGCAGGATCCAGATAGGCGTGATGGGAAAATATCAGGGTCGGCACCGAGCTCGCCTCGAGTAATTCCCGGACACGCGCGCGCGCCGCCTTATTGGTCGTGCGGAAATTCCGGAGGAATCCACCTCCCACCTTCGCGAGGCGGTGAAGCGAGACGTTCTTTCGGATTTCCCGGGCCGGGAACAAATTGCCGGGGTTGGGAAACACGGCATGGACTTCGTGGCCGCGCCGGGCTAGCAGCTCAGCCACCTCGGTCGCGTACCGGTAGCCACCCCCATCGATATCAGGCGAATAGCCGAGCGTTAGAAATAGGAAGCGCATCAACCGGCCGTCACTTCTCTCAGGACACGTTCAAAATCCCCAAATACCCGGTCTAACGTGAAACGGGTAGCCACTTTCTTGCGTCCCGCCCGGATCCATGACTGGCGCCGTCCAGCGATCGTCATGAGTGTGTTCAACTCCTGCACATAGTCCGCGATATGACCCGGGGTCACCATGGATCCGTCCACATTCTCCGTGATAATCTCCGGCACTCCCCCCGCACGAGCCGCAATCACCGGGACACCTACGGCCATCGCCTCGATGATCACCCGGCCAAAGGGCTCCGGCCGAACGGAGCAATGCAGGAGGACGTCGAGATTTGAAAGCGCGGTCGCGATGTCGTTTTGGAATGGCACGAACGAGACACGGTTGCCGAGTTTGGCCCGGCGGATTTCTTCCTTCAGCGACGCTTCAAATGGAGCGTCTTCATTGAACGCCCGCCCAATAATGGCGAAATGGCCGGCCCGACCCGCCTCCATCCACTGTCGGGCGATCTGCACAAAGAAGTCCTGCCCCTTCCACGGCGTGATCCGACCGACGATGCCGAACAGCGGTTCCTTGTCGCCTAGCCGCAATTGCTCGCGGAGAAGTCGCGACCGCGACTGCTGATAACGGTCGAGGGGGATTCCGTTGGGGATTGTAGTGATGCGTGCCGAGGAAAGTCCGCCCTCCAGCAGCGCTTGGCGTGCGGCGTCGGATACGGGAAGGAGCCGGGTGGCAGTGTTTTCGGCCCGCCGGACAAAAACCTTCCGGACCGCCCAGGAAAAGAAGTCATGGGTCATCAAGTCATTGACCCACCAGAGACTGGGAATTCCGACAGCTTTCGCCGCCGCCCCAGCGGCGAAATGATCCTTGTTGGTGCACGAAATTACGGCGTGCGGCCGGAATTCGCGAAGAATCTCGCTGAGTCGGGCCTCGGCGTTCCGAATTTCACGCCACCCGCGTAGTTTGGCGAGCGGTTGGAACCCTCGTCCGATGACGCGCAGTTCGTTCAAGGCCGGAGCGAGTCCATACGTGAAACAGCGAACACCGATTTTCTCGAGAGTTGCCGCGAGCACACTCCCCGGGGAGCAGGCAACCGCCACCTGCCACCGCTCCCGCGCCGCCGGCAGACCGAGCAATTCCACGAGATTCACTTCCGCGCCACCCAGCACCTTGCTGACGTGGTCGACGAAAAGGACTCGGCGTGGTTCTAGGGGTGCTTCGATTGGCATCGGCGGGCCGGATGTTAGTGGCTAAGCCCCGCGAGTGGGAAGTCCGAGATGGAATATCTCGCGGTTTCGCTCCCGGGAAAGTGCGGGTCACAAACAGTGCCATCGGCACCGCGGCGACCGAGCAATTGCCTCACAATCTCATTGCCAACATCGCTGGACGACGACAAACAGACGCCCGCGATGAGTTCTTGCACCAGTTCAACGCCCTTCGTGGCAGCCGTCACCGTGACCCAGCGGCCGCGGCTTCCTGAGTGGTTAAAAGTGAATCTGCCCAGCAGCAGCAGCTTCACCCGCACCCGAACGCTGCTCGACGACCTCCGCCTGCACTCGGTCTGCGAAAGCGCCCGCTGCCCGAACCAATGGGAATGCTGGAGCCGGGGAACCGCGACGTTCATGATTGCGGGGGATCGCTGCACGCGGGCCTGCGGGTTCTGCGCCGTCGCGACCGCCAAACCTCTGCCTCTCGATCTAGACGAGCCAAGCCGAGTCGCCGAAGCCACCCGCCGCATGGGACTAAAGCACGTCGTGATCACAGCGGTGGCCCGGGATGATCTTGGCGACGGAGGTGCTCGCCATTTCCAAGCGACGATTCATGCGGTGCGCGCGGCGAACCCGGGCATCATCATCGAAGTTTTGACTCCGGACTTTCTCGACAACGACGAGGCGCTCGATCTTGTCCTCGACGCTCACCCCCATATTTTTAATCACAACCTCGAGACCGTCCGCCGTCTGACGCCTTCGGTTCGTCACCGGGCAACCTACAACCGATCCTTACGCGTTTTGGGCAAAGCCCGGGCGCGGGGAGGTTCTGGATTGCACACGAAATCCGGGCTGATGCTGGGGTTGGGTGAAAAGGAGGAGGAGGTCCTCGAAGCCCTGCAGGATTTGCGCGCGGTGGGCTGCGAAATGCTCACGCTGGGCCAGTACCTTCAGCCCACGCTAAAACATCTGCCCGTGGTCGAATTCATTCGACCGGAACAATTCGAACGCTGGCGTCGGCTGGGGGAGAAATTGGGATTTATGCGCGTCGCCAGCGGACCGCTGGTGCGGAGCTCGTATCACGCCGACGAATTTTCGCCGACTTGAGGATGCGGGGCCGGGAGATTCTTCGGTGAGCGCCTACTTTGGCCTTGGTCCGGACTTCGCCCCCCCCATGAGGAGCGCCGCAAGGTTGTATTGAGTGTATCGGCAGTGGCTGGCTGGATTCGCCTCATCCGCATTCGCAACCCAAAAATCAAGCGTGTCCGGACAAAACAGGACGCTATGGATGTTCGAGGTCATGCAGACCGGGCGTGTCATCAGTTCGCGGGCCGACGCGGCGGTAAACTTTCCGTGGCTGGCCTGCACGCGTTTGGCGAGTTCCTGATAGCGGTTGCCGGCGCTGAGCAGTAAGGCGTCGTGAATTGCCTGCGGCAGACCCTGATAGCTTTCGCCTGGGCGGATCACCGCAAAGGTCGTGGGTGTCGCGGCGATGCCCACGGCCGTTTTTTTGTTCCCGTCGGCGATCACATAGTAGTACTCACAGGTCCGGGGCCCCTGGCGAAGGATCGCGATCGCTTCGTCGAGGGTGGAGGCACTCTCCATCACTTCCCGGACCAACTGCGCCATCGGTTTGCCGTCCCACTGACCCTCACCCCGACCCCCCATCTCGCCCATCGAGAGGTGTTTCTCGTTCATCGCCGTGACACTTCCCACGAAGCCGGCGTAGCTGATGTTGACCCAGGCATTTCCCTGGTCGGGTTGATGGACAATCACGGTGGCATTGGGTTCAAGCCCGATCCCCTTCATATAATCCAGGACGCGCCCATGATACATGTGTCCACCTTCGGTTGCATCGCCAAAGAGACAAAAACCAGAGCAGTGGAAAAGTTCGGGGAAAAAGTTGGCCAAACGCAATTCCTCGCGATCGTGACCGCTCGCCTTTGCGAGCGAATCCATTTCGCGCAGAAACCGGTCGCCGACGAACGGTTGAATGCGGGCCTGACAATCCTCGATTTCTCCAAAGAACCAGCGGCCCTTTGCGAAAGAACTGCCCACGCCGACTCCATATAGAACCCGGCTTACGAGGTCTTTCACCTCCCGCTTCAAGAGCTTTCCGTGCTGCTCCCCCATCTCCTCCGGGGTGCCCTTTAGAAACAACACACGAGTTCCATCGTGATTTTCCAGGCGCCCGAGACCGTGCGAAGCCACCACAGTGCGCACCCCCGTAGCGGGCCCCAGGGGTTTCACCCGGGTGGTCAACACCGACAGCGCGGCGGGAAAAAACTTCTTGAGATGAGACAGGGCGACCCGTTCAACCTTTGCTCCGGTTGGCGTCGAAAGATGCCAGGCCTCCACCGGCACCGCCGGTTGCAATCGGAGGTTTCGAAACGCCACGGCGGCGTCGATACCCTTGCCGTCCGCATAGCCGATTTGAACCGGAAGACCGTCCCGTTCGCGGACCCAAAAAGTAATCGATCCCGCCGGCAGTTCCTTGATGAGGGCCCGCGCCTGGGGTATAACCTCGGCGCGCAACACTGCGCATCGTTCGCCCGCTATCTCCGTCCCGGGCATCGCCTCCACCTGAAATAACAATGGCACCATCGCCAACTGCTCCCGCGGTATCAACAGGCTGATCGGATCGAGGAGGCTCTTGTCGATCTTGCCGGGAGCAGTCCTATAAAGGGCCATTCCTGGAACACCGCGAAGCCCGAAGTTTTTCCCCGGTTCCCAGATCCAAATCTCCTGGTGTTCGCGGCCAATCTCAAACGTTTCCTTCTCGATCTCGGCTTTGATTCGAAGCAAATCCGGAACCTGCATCATAACTTCGGCCCGGCGACCGGCTAGTTCCACCGGTAACCCCTCCTGCCGGACGACTTCGAGAATCGTCGTTAGCGTCTGATTGTTCGTCGGGTCGAATAGTCCTGCCACCCGTTGCAGCATTGCCGCCAGCGCCTCGGTGGGACTGCCGCCTGCATTCGCTCCGAAGCCAGGCCGGACCCAAAGCAGGAGGACGGTGGCAACGAGAACTCTTGGAAAGCCGCAACACATGGGAACACTGCAACGAGTTCGCTCAAAACCAGCAAGTCTCTTCGACACCCAAGTTCGTCGGTGCGTTGTATCCATGCCGAAATTATTGTCCCACCTAAACCCGCCGGCAGGGCTGCTCCTGCCATCTTGCAATTATCCCAGTTTGATCCAGTCTGCCCCCGTACTCGTCATGAACGTGTTTCCCTTTCTCCTACTCACGATTGCCGCCGCTCTTCTGGGGTCGTCATCCACTCCGGCGCTGGATTGGCCACAATGGCGCGGTCCGCTTCGCAACGATGTGTCCGCCGAAAAGGGACTGCTGAAAACCTGGCCCACGTCGGGTCCCCGCAAGCTCTGGCAGTTTGAGAACGCCGGAATGGGTTATGCCGGATATTCCGTGGTCAATGGCCGGCTCTACACCTGCGGAGCACGGGACACGACCGAAATGGTCATAGCCATCGATATCCAGACCGGCCGGGAGGTGTGGGCGACTCCTTTGGGCGAGCGCTATCCGAACAACTGGGGAGATGGACCGCGGAGTACCCCGACCGTGGACGGGGACTACGTCTTCGCTTTGGGCGCAAAAGGCACCCTGGCATGTTTCCAGTCCGCGGATGGAAAACAAGTCTGGCAGGCCTCGATGGTCGAGCTGGGAGGCAAAATTCCCGGATGGGGATATTGCGAGTCTCCCCTAGTGGACGGGGATCAAGTCGTCTGCACTCCGGGCGGCGACAAAGGAGCCATCGCCGCTCTCGACAAGCGGACCGGCAAAGTCCGCTGGCAAACGACAGGATTTACCGATGGAGCCCACTATCCATCCATTGTGCCGGCCACGATTCGAGGTGCACCTCAATATGTGCAGCTGACGGCGAATAGCATCGTCGGCGTGGGTCCGACCGATGGCAAGGTACTTTGGAAGACGGGCTTCTCAGGTCGGGTCGCGGTGATCCCCACGCCGATCGTTGCTGGAGATCAGGTCTATGTGAGTGCCGGCTATGGTACCGGGTGCAAATCCGTCAGACTCGGCGAAGACGGGCAGCCCGTCCTCCTCTATGAAAATAAGGTCATGAAAAACCACCATGGAGGCGTCATTTTATACGGGGACCACCTCTATGGCTATTCGGACGAGATTGGCTGGGTTTGCCAGGATTTTAAGACCGGTGAACAAGTCTGGTCCTCGAAGAATCTCGGCAAAGGGGCCGTGACCTGCGCGGACGGCATGCTCTACTTGATTTCTGAGGGGGATGGGACGGTGGTGATGATCGACGCCTCACCCAAGGGCTGGTCCGAAAAGGGGCGATTCAAACTCACGCCCCCAACAACTCAACGAAAGCCGCAGGGACGCATTTGGACCCATCCCGTGGTCAGCGGTGGAAAATTATTCCTCCGTGATCAGGAACTCGTGTCGTGTTTCGATGTTCAGACGCAACATTGACAGGCCGCACCTGCGTTTACACAGTGGGGGTCTGAAATGTCCGTACTGCTAGAATCCTTGATCGAACTGATCCGACGGTCTTCGGCGGAGATCCCCGATGATGTGAACGAAGCCCTGGTGCGTTCGCTGGAATCCGAGAAGAAGGGAACGATCGCCGAGAGTGCGATGCGGATCATCGAACGGAACATCGAACTGGCGAAGCGGAAGTCACAGCCCATCTGCCAGGACACCGGGTCTGTCATCTTCTATGTCACGTGTCCCGTCCACTTCGACACGGTGACGTTCGAGGAAGTCGCCCGGGAGGCGGTGAAGGAGGCAACGCGGAAGGGATTCCTCCGGCAGAATTCAGTCGACTCCATCACGGGCAAAAACGACGGGACAAATCTTGGTCCGGGTTCGCCCACGGTCCATTTTCATCAACATCGGGGGGCGGCAACCGAGGTGCGCCTCGTGCTCAAGGGCGGCGGCTGCGAGAATGTGGGAGCCCAGTATTCGCTGCCTCAGGAGACACTGCACGCGAACCGGGATTTGGACGGGTGTCGCCGGGTGATCCTGGACGCGGTCTTGCAGGCGCAGGGGAAAGGCTGTGGTCCCGGAGTCTTGGGTGTGTGCATTGGCGGTGATCGGGCGACGGGTTACGAATTCAGCAAGCAACAGTTCCTCCGGCTGCTCGGCGACCGCAACCCGAATCCGACGCTGGATGCCCTGGAACAGGATATACTTAAAACCGCCAATGATCTGGGAATCGGTCCAATGGGTTTTGGCGGGCGCACGACGCTTCTGGGAGTCAAAATCTGCGCGGCGAATCGTGTGCCGGCCTCCTACTTTGTCAGCGTGAGTTACATGTGCTGGGCGTTTCGCCGTCAGGGCATTGAACTCGATGCCGCATCTCGAATCTCCCGCTGGCTTTATTGAGTTCCGACTCCTCGCGCTTTCGTGCCATGCTCCCGCTTGTTGCTCCATTCACCGAGGCAAAGATTCGCGCCCTGAAGGTTGGGGACGAAGTCCACCTCACCGGCATCGTCTTCACAGGTCGTGACGCCGTACACAAATACCTGCACGACGGCGGCAAACTTCCACCGGATGTCAATCTGCGGGACGGTATCCTCTACCATTGCGGACCGGTGACGTTGAAAGATGACCAGGGACACTGGAAAGTGACGGCTGCCGGACCGACAACGTCGAGTCGCGAGGAACCCTATCAAGCGGAGATTATCCGTGATTTCGGTATTCGAGCGGTGATTGGTAAAGGTGGCATGGGCGAGAAGACGCTGGCGGCCTGTCGGGAATTTGGCTGCGTCTATCTTCACGCAATTGGGGGTGCGGCTCAGGTGCTGGCGGAATGCGTGAAGCGTGTTCGTAGCGTCCATTTCCTCGAGCAGTTCGGAGCTCCGGAGGCGATCTGGGAACTGGACGTCGAAGCGTTTCCCGCCGTAGTTACTATGGATAGTAATGGGAATTCGCTCCATCGAGACGTTTTCGCCCACAGCCAAGCGGAGCTGGCCCGCCGACTTTGAGTGGAGGCTTCCGAGCATCCCCGCACGGAGCGGGGGTTCGAATTAAATCCTGAATGCTTGCAACGGCTTGGCCTCGCTTGCTCACCTCACCTGCTCGCTGAAGTTGCCCCTTCCCGGCCGTGCTGAATGGCCGCTGGAAGCCAGCCAGCTTAGCAGGATTTATCTGGCTTTGGAACGGGCTGCTCGCGGTAAGTTTTCGGATTGTGTGCGGCGAATAGCCCCTTTAATCACCGCACTAAGTGCGGTGACTGGAGATTGGCCATTCTGGGAATACAAAAGGACGCTCTGCTTACAGCTGAGGCGCACTCCGGAGGCGCGGAGCGCCGTCAGATCGTAGCCCATGGCGTCAGCCGTGGGTTCCCCGGTGCGCCGCACGCAAGCCCCGGAGGGGCGACAGAGAATTTGGCACAAGCCGCTATCCTTCAGCTCTGTCGCCCCTGCCGGGGCTTCCGTTTGGTTCAAACGTCATACCCACGGCTCGCGCCGTGGGCTACGGTCTGCCGCCGCTCCGCGGCTTTTCTAAATGCCGATTGTCCATCGGGGACACACCTGCCAGAAAATGTCCAATCTCCAATCACCGCACGAAGTGCGGCGAACAGGATTGCCGGAGGTGGTCAATCCGCGTTACCGTTCCGCTCTGAGGTGCGAAGATGGCTCGTTACATCCATGAATTGCCGGACTGGCCGGAGTTTGTCTGGAACCATGAAAGACTGGCCGGGCTGCTCGCGTCCGTGCGGCATCGGCAGGGCCGGCTCTTGGGACGGATGGAAGCTCTGGGCTTTCCGCTGAAGGCGGAAGCCACGTTGCAAACCCTGACGCTCGACGTGCTGAAGTCTTCCGAGATTGAAGGCGAGTTGCTCGACCGCGCCCAGGTCCGTTCGTCCATCGCCCGACGGTTGGGTATGGACATCGGGGCGCTGGCCCCCGCCGACCGCCATGTGGACGGGGTCGTCGAGATGATGCTCGACGCCACGCAGAACCATGCAAAGCCGCTCAGCGCCACCCGCCTGTTCGGCTGGCACGCGGCGCTGTTCCCGACCGGCTACGGCGGAATCCACAAGATTCTCGTCGGGCAGTGGCGCGACGACGCGAAGGGACCGATGCAGGTCGTCTCCGGCGGGTTTGGAAAGGAGCGGGTGCATTTTGAAGCGCCCGCCGCCAAGCGGCTGAAAAAGGAAACGACCACCTTCCTGAAATGGTTCAATGCGAAGGACAGGTTGGATGCCGTGCTCAAGGCGGGAGTCGCCCACCTGTGGTTCGTCACGCTGCATCCGTTCGACGACGGCAACGGACGTATCGCCCGCGCGATTGCGGACCTGACGCTCGCGCGTTCCGAGCAAAGTCCTCAGCGCTTCTACAGCTTGTCCGCGCAAATCCGGCTGGAGCGCAAAGCCTACTACGACCTGCTGGAGCGCACGCAGAAGGGCGGCCTTGACCTTACGCCGTGGCTGGAATGGTTTCTGGAATGTCTGGGCCGGGCGATTGACAGCGCGGAGGGGACGCTTGGCGACGTGCTGCGCAAGGCGAGGTTCTGGCAGATGCACGGGACGGAGCCGTTCAACGAGCGGCAACGCCTGCTGTTGAACCGGTTGCTGGACGGCTTTGAAGGCAAGCTGACTTCCTCGAAGTGGGGGAAGCTCGCCAAGTGCTCGCAGGACACGGCGCTCCGGGACATTCTGGAACTGGTGGAGCGCGGCCTTCTGGTCCGAGACGCCGGGGGCGGGCGCAGCAGCAGCTATCGGAGCACCAACGGTCGAATATTCGATGTTGCCGACCTCCTCCACAAGCGCTGAGCTAATCCGCGAACGGCTGAAAAGCTTTCCAGTGGTTTCCGTGCTGGGGCCAAGACGGGTCGGCAAGACCACGCTGACTCACGACTCCAGGGTCAGGCCGGAGCCTGACCCACAACACGGGGATGCGCCCCTCGCCCCCAGCCATGCCAGAAACCGGTGTTGCTGAACGGACCGGTGGAAGGGTACTGTGCAATGTCAATCCATTGGGTCATGATGTTCTCCGCTCAGAATTGGTCAGTCCTCTGCCTTCCGGTGGATCGGTTCACAGCCGCAGCTCGGGCCGGGGCACTGATCGGCTCGCTCTTCCTCTCAGGGAATTTGACGGCTGCGCAGGACGGCGCGGCATCAACTCTCGCACCGGCCGAAAACAAACCGGAAAGTGCTTCCCACGCACCTGCCATTGACTGGGCCAAAGAACGCCAGTTCTGGGCGTTCCGTAAACCTGAGCCGCAGTTACGCCCCCCCACAAAACGTTCCACCTGGCCGCGCCAGCCGCTCGACGACTTTGTCCTCAATCGGATCGAAGCGTCCGGAAAATCACCCGGACCCGAGGCGTCGCGATCCGTCCTATTGCGCCGTGTCACGTTCGACCTCGTTGGACTCCCACCGACGCCCGAAGATGTCAGCGCGTTTCTCGCAGACACCCGTCCTAATGCCTACGAATATGCCGTCGACCGCCTGCTGACGTCGCCGCGCCTCGGTGAACATTTCGCGAGTCTTTGGCTTCCCTTGGCGCGATTCGCCGAGGATCAGGCCCATCAGGTGGGCGATGACACGACGTTCTTCTATCCAAACGCATGGCGGTATCGGGAATGGGTGATCCAGGCGTTCAATCGCGACCTACCCTATGACAAGTTCCTGATGTTCCAACTCGCCGCTGATCGCATGTCGGCCGCTACCGACGACGACTTGGCGGCGCTGGGCTTTCTCGGCCTCGGGCCCAAATACTACGATCGCGGCCGACTCGCCGTGATGTCGGAGGAATGGGAGGACCGTGTCGACACCGTCTGCCGGTCGATGCTCGGTCTGACGGTCGCCTGCGCGCGTTGCCATGACCACAAATTCGAGCCCATCACGACCGCCGACTATTACGCAATGGCCGGCATCTTCGCGAGCACTCGCATGGTGAATATGACGGCGAATGGGTATGTGGAAAAAGACGGCACGCCGGGATCGAAAATGCAGCGCGACACCCTGCACATCGTGACCGAAGGACCGTCGAAGGACCTGAATGTCTTTCTGCGCGGGAATGTCGAGCGGGAAGGCCCCGTGGCCAAACGCCGGTTCATCCAAATTCTTTCCGACGAAAGGTCGAACGAATTTACCGCGGGCAGCGGTCGTCGCGAACTCGCCATCGCCATTGCCAGTCGCGACAATCCGCTCACCGCCCGCGTCCTGGTGAATCGGCTTTGGGGGTCGTTCTTCGGTCAAAACCTGGTCAGCACTCCAAGCAACTTTGGGCACTCGGGTAGCAGACCGGTATCTCAGGAACTGCTCGATGATCTCGCCGTCCGATTCGTTGAAAAGGGTTGGTCGATTAAAAAGCTCGTCCGGGAATTCGTCCTTTCCTCGACCTACCGGCAGTCCTCACGACGCCCGACGGACCTACCGGGGGCATCCGCCAGTACCGGAGCAATCCAAGTCGACGCGTCGGCTCCGAGCCCGATGCCACGGCACCGTCTGACGGTCGAGCAATGGCGGGACGCACTGCTATCGGTCACCGGCGAGTTGGAAACGGGCGATGGGCAGTCCGCCGACGTGGACGCTCCGACCAACCATCTCCGCACCGTCTACGCACACATCAGTCGGTTTAAGTTGAACGACCTGCTAATGCAGTTTGACTACCCCGATGCCAATGTCCACGCCGAGAAACGCAGTAATACCACGACCGCGTTGCAAAAACTTTTTGTGCTCAACAGCCCATTCATGATGAGTCGCGCAAAGGCGTTGAACAACCGGCTGATCCGCGACGCCGGTGCCGACACGACTCGCCGAGTCGTCCGCGCGTATCAACTTCTCTATAGCCGTGCACCCGAGCCGGAGGAAACAGCTCTTGCGACCGACTTCCTGAAAAAAACTGCCACCGGAACGATGACACGATGGGAACAGTATTCCCACCTGCTCCTCGCTGCGAATGAAATGTTTTATGTCGACTAACCCCCAAACTATACCGGCGGGAATTCTGTCCCGCCGCCAGATGCTTCGCCGCATGACGGGAGGATTCGGCATGCTCGGCATGGCAAACCTCATCGCCTCCCAGCAAGCTCAGGCTAGCGGCAATCCAATCCGCGGACCTCATTTTGCTCCGCGCGCAAAACGAGTCATTTTTCTTTTCATGAACGGCGGACCCTCCCACGTGGACACGTTCGATCCGAAGCCCGCCCTCCTCAAAAACATGGGACAGCAGCCCGGTGGAGATCTTTTCAAGAAGAGCAAGGGGTCCGGTTTTTTGCCGTCGCCGTTAACGTTCAACCGCTGCGGGCGAAGTGGCATCGAAGTGAGCGAAACGCTCCCGCATCTCGGCTCCGTGATTGACGAATGCGCCGTCATCCGTTCGATGCACACCGATGTTCCCAATCATGAGCCGGGTCTTCTGCTCATGCACTGCGGCCATCAACAACCCGTTCGTCCCTCGCTTGGGGCCTGGTTACAGTATGGCCTGGGCAGCGAAAACGAGAACCTGCCCGGCTACGTCGTCCTGCGGCCCACGCCCAAGATCGTGGTCGGCCCCGCGCTCTGGTCGAATAGCTTTCTCCCGGCCGAATACCAGGCGACCAGCGTGATCACTTCTGATATGAAGGTCGATCGGCTGGTCGCCAACATCCGAAATTCCCTCCTTCCCCCCGCTGAGCAACGCGAGCAGTTGGACCTGCTGCAGCAATTGAACCGCCGGCACAGCACGGAGCGCGACAACGATTCGGAGCTCGAAGGCCAGATCCGATCGATGGAAACCGCGTTTCGCATGCAGCGGGAAGCCATGGACACCTTCGATATCAGTCGTGAGCCCGAGCATGTCCGCCGCGCGTACGGCGATTCCCCCTTCGCCCACTCGTGCCTGCTCGCCCGGCGACTGATCGAAGCCGGTGTGCGTTGCGTATCCGTCTACTACGTCAATGACGGCAACCAGCCGTGGGACACCCACTCCAATCATGACGAAGGCCACAAGCGTCTCTGTGCTGATGCCGACCGACCGAGCGCCGCGTTGATCGCCGACCTGCGCCAGCGCGGTCTACTCGATGACACGCTGGTAGTCTGGGGCGGTGAGTTTGGGCGGACGCCGTACGCACAAAACGAAAAAGACAAAAAGCCGGGCCGCGACCATCATCATACCGCTTTCTCGATGCTGCTTGCGGGCGGTGGCGTTCGCGGAGGAATGGTTCACGGCGCCTCGGACGAACACGGTATGAACGTTGCGGAGAAACCCGTTCACATCCACGACCTGCACGCAACCCTCCTACATCTGATGGGACTCCATCACGAGCGGCTCACGTACCGGTACGCCGGCCGGGATTTCCGCCTGACCGATGTGCACGGACACGTCGTGCGGGAGATTATTGCGTAGAACCGCAATTACTTTGTCATCGCTGGTCGGGGCCGCGGCTTGTGGAGCGCGAGGACGTCGGTTTGATGGCGGCTGCCGGCCTTGCCGATGCGGAAGCCCGCGCGTTCCTCGGCCAGGAAGTTACGGCAGTCCGAAGGAACGCCCGAGCGGATCTCCTCCACCAGTTCGGCCACCGATTGCAGCACCCGGGTCGGTTGATAAACATAGTCGCCGACGAGATCCACGGTGGTGGAGCCGGAGAGTACGAGGTACGAAAGCATCCCGCTTTCCACAGCGCCGCGGATATCGGTTTCCATTGTATCCCCGATCATCACGACTTCCTCCGGGGCTCCATGGGCGGCTTCGGCAAGCTTCTTCCGGGCGCGATGAAACATGTAGCCGTTGGGCTTGCCGAGATAGTAGGCGCGCCGGCCGCTACTGGCTTCCAGGTAGGCCGCCGTAGCGCCTGCCCCGGGCCGTGTCCGCTCGTGGCCCACCGGACACCAATTGTCGGGATTCGTCGCCATGAGTCGGGCGCCCCGCTCGATGCATTCATGGGCCTTGGTGAGCTTCTCGGTCGTGGCCGCCCCCTCGCCTACGACCACATAGTCCGGGCGGATGGAATCATTGGCAATCTGGCGTTGGTGAAATGCTGAGAGCAGTCCGCCCTCGCCAATCACGAACGCCGTGCAGTTAGGATGCGTTTCACAAAGGAAATCCGCCGTGTTCAATGCCGAGGTATAAAAATGCCGGGCGGACAACCCAAGCACCCCAAGATGTTTCAACCGAACCGCAAGATCCTCCGGCGTCGGTGCGGAATTGTTGGTGAGAAACAGAAACGGCGTTCCCGTCGCCAGCAGTGCCTGCACGAATTCCAGTGCTCCAGGAATCAGGTGATTCTCCCGGTAAATAACGCCATCCATATCGATCAAATAACCTGTCTTCATAATACTGGCAAACCACCTTGGTAAAGCCGGTGCAGCACTATTTGTGCCAAATTCTCTTTCGCCCCTCCGGGGCTTGCGTGCGGCGCACCCGGGAACCCACGGCTGACGCCATGGGCTACGATCTGACGGCGCTCCGCGCCTCCGGAGTACGCCACAGCTGTTGGAAGAGCGTCCATTTTGTCTTCCCAGAATGGCCAATCTCCAGTGTCAGGCCGGAGTCCTGACTCCACAACATCGATGCGCAACGCGGGCGCGCTGGCAAGCTGTAGAGAAGCGCGCAGACTGGCAATTGGGCATCAGTCCATTCCATCCACGCAGAGCAAAAAACACATCCAGGAATTGTCAGCGCAGCACGGTGTCGAAGAGTCCGTACGCTTTTTGCAGCATCGCGGGCGGGAAATCGTGCTCACTGTCGGGGTGTTCGATGCGTAAGCGTGTAGGAGCGCCATATAATTCGTAGACCTCGCTGGCGGCCGCGGCGATACGATCAACGCTGGCGGATTGAAAATTGCGATCATGGAGCGGGGCGACGATTAGCACGTTGCGCGGAGCCAGGGCACCGATCAGCTCGTGGAAGTCAAACGGGATGTCTTGCAAATGGCCACGATAGTCCGCCAGTCGGAGCATGTAGCGAGTTTGGCACCAACCCTTTTCCGGGAACCAATTCTTTTCATCGCCCCCATAATAATCGAGGAACGAATCCAGGCCGCAACTGGAGACAACCGCCTGGATGCGGTCATCAAAGACGCTGGTGTAAACGGCATTATGCCCGCCGAGTGAATGCCCGATCGCGCCAAAGGGTCCTGGCTTCACAAAAGGCTGCGACGTCAGGAGGTCGAGTCCGCGGATGTTGTCCCACACAGCCTTGAGTGTACCACTCTGCCAGCCGAGAGCCGTAATGTCCGGGTTATACTTGGCCAGCAGCGGGTAGTTGGGGGATAGCGTCACGAAGCCGCGTTCCGCCAACTCACTGGCGTATTTGCGATTCGGCTTGTTCCCCAAGCCTACCACGACGCCGTGCCCAACAACTTTGTCGGTGCCGTGCAAACACAGCACCGCCGGAACTCGCGCGCCACTCGCCCCCAGCGCCGACTTCGGGACACAGAGGTACGCCGGCACGCGGCAATCGGGTTCCGAGGCATACGTGATCAATCGTCGCACGTAGCTGCCGCAGTCCACTTCCTCTTCGAGCCGCAGGTCGAGAGGACACCTTTTCTCGCGACCTGGCAACGGTCCCATGACGGCTTCCATGCCGCGGACGATTTCGCCGCGGCGCTGGAGCCAATCGGCTGTCGTTTTCACCGGCAGCAGCTCGTTGTTTGGTCCCCGAAACAACAACAGCTTGTCGCGCGGTAAACGCGGAGTCGGGAGGGCCTCGGCGGCGCGGCCGCCATCGACCGACACCCAGGCCGCAAGGAATGCGAGGAGCAGCGGGCGGTGAGTCATTTGATATTTCATGGGCAGGATAAGGGCGTCTCGGTAGCCGGCCAGGACGTTGCGATTGCCATTCCGCGACGACTTGGGCGATGCGGTTTCGTTTGAGTGTCGATCCGATCCACCCTTTCCCACGGTGCGGCGCAGTCAAGATCGAATTCCGTTGCCCTGCATTCTGCCCACTCAGAACCATAGCCATTCTGCCAACACATGCGTTGCCCGGAAGGGCCCCTCGCGGGCCAGATAATCTCGTGCTCTCATTCCGTCGTATATAAAAAGCGCGTTGCCTGTCCCCTCAAATGGAGGGCTTTCCGACTGTCCTCAGGCATTGCTTGTGAGCTGAGGGAAGGCTGCGACGGGTGAAATACTGCTTGAATATTTAGCCCTGGGGCTCACGGTGCGAACCCATCACCGAGCCGCTCTTGAACCTGGGTTTTTTTTCGTGAAGCCAGATCGTGAGAGCGCCTCGATAGTCCCTATCTATGAGCCCTGTTGACTTTCGATTAAGTTGCCGTTGCCGGCTTGGCCAAAGCCGAGCGGTTCTCGCTGGCTTCACTCTGATAGAACTGTTGGTGGTCATCGCGATCATCGCGATTCTTGCGGGTCTGCTGTTGCCAGCCCTCAGTCAGGCCAAGCAAAAAGCGCTCGGTACCCGATGTCTCAGCAATGTGCGTCAGATGAGCCTCGCCAGCATGATGTACGTCGGCCAGGGCCGGGACGTTTATCCGTGGACCTTCACTGCGGCCGTGGGCGGCGCGGGGATCGCCTGGTTTAATTTCATCCAGCCTTTCCTACAGAACACGAACGTCCTCCTTTGCCCCACGAAGGAGCGGCAGGCTCGGAAGTTCACCTCCACGTACATCTTCGCGGACGATCGGACTGTTTCGGGCTACGGGGCGAATTTCCAGATTGGAGGGTGTAGCTTCCCGGCCGGCAACTGGCTGGTGCAGCCCCTCAAGGATACGGGTGTGGCAAACCCTGCCTCCACGGTCTATTTGGCGGATTCGGGAACGAGGGCAGTCGATACCACCGATCCATTGAAATGTGTCACGCTCGCTTCGCCGGAGAAGGCCCAATCCTGGGTTCTTGAGGATCCCGCCGGATTCGGAGGAAGCTACGTGACCGGGGACGATCCCAATTGGGCCGGCCCCAGCGTTCGTCACGGACAAAAAAGCAACGTTGGATTCTTGGATGGGCATGCGACCACTCTGAAGTCCCGGCAGTGGTATTATCACTTCACGCCCTGGCTGAACCCCGCTCTGGGCGGCGAATCTTCCGTCTCAGCCAAGCCGAGGGGAATCTAACCGGGGTGGCCCGTCGCTTCTGTGCTCGCGGTCCGGGGTGGCTCCGTGTTTCATGCAGCCCGAATCTATGGCTGCAATCAAATTTGGTACCGATGGCTGGCGGGCGATTATCGCCGAAGACTTCACCTTTGCGAACCTGGATCGTGTTGCGCAGGCGACGGCGGACTTCTGGAAGGCCCATCCCAATCCCGCGGCCACCCGCAGGACCGTGGTTGGCTACGACCGGCGCTTCCTCTCGGATCAGTTTGCCGCACGCGTCGCTGAGATTCTCGCGGGCAATGGATTCCACGTAACGCTCACCGATTCGCCGACGCCAACGCCAGCGGTGTCTCTGGCGGTGAAGCAGCAGAAGGCGATTGGCGGCGTCATGATCACTGCCAGCCATAATCCCCCGGCATTCAATGGATTCAAACTCAAGGCTTGGTATGGAGGCTCTGCCGAACCGTCCCTTTGCCAGGGTGTCGAGGCGCAATTGGACAAGAATCCCGTCCAAGCCACGCCCCTGGCGGTGTGCCGAAGGTCCGGAAGAATCGTCGTCAAGAACCTTCGGAAACCCCACCTCACGGCCCTGCGCAAACTGGTCGATTTCGACTTGATTTCAAATTCTGAGATCCGGTTCGCCCATGATGCCCTTTATGGAGTCGGTGCCGGATGTTTCGACGACCTTCTAAAAGACACCACCTGCCGGGTTACCACCTTGAATGGGGAATACAACCCGGGCTTCAATGGAATTAATCCCGAGCCGATTGCGGTTAATTACGTGAAGAGCGCAGCCTGGCTGAAGCGCCATCCTCAAGACATCTGTGTCGTGACGGATGGTGACGCCGACCGCGTGGGAGGGATGCGCGGGGATGGCACGTACTTATCGACGCACGACATCAATTGCCTTCTCTTACAGCATTATGTCCGCAACCGTGGGGAGACGGGGCGTGTGGTCCGGTCCCTGACCGTGACCGGGAGGGTAGATAAGATGTGCAAACGATTCGGATTGCCGGTGGTTGAGACGGGTGTGGGCTTTAAGTATATTGCGGCGGAGATGCTGAAGGGCGGAGTGCTGTTGGGATTTGAGGAAAGTGGTGGCATCGGGTTTCCGAGGCATATCCCCGAGCGCGATGGCATCGCTGCCGGGCTCCTTCTCTTGGAGATGCTGGCGGTGGAAGGCAAACCTTTGGGCAAACTGTTGGCCGGACTGGAGAAGGAATACGGGCCGCATCACTTTGCGCGAATCGATACGCGGTTTCCGGTTGAGAAACGGGCGGCTTTGATGGAGCACTGCAAGACCGAAGCGCCATCCCGTCTCTTGCAGTCCGCGGTCACGGATGTAAAGAGTATTGATGGCGTGAAGTACTCAGCGGAGGATGGATCGTGGCTGATGCTTCGCGGCTCAGGAACGGAGCCCATCCTCCGCATCTATGCCGAGGCGGATTCGGAGAAAAAAGCGCAGGCGCTGCTTACGCTGGGAGTGAAGCTAACCACGCAGATCAACTGACGGGGCAGTCGCCATCCCGCGGAAGACGACGCCCCGCGAGCGGGCCCCGTTTCTTCGGCAGCACTGCGGTGATCTGGGCCGGCTAGCGGCTCAGGGCAGGCGCCGCAGCCGGACATTGCGGAATTGCACCAGCATCGGCGGACCGGCATGGATCTGGAATGCGAGGATGCCGGACTTAGCCGCCTTCGCGGCCTGGTGATCGACGACATCCACCGTCATCTTGGAGTTGATAAAATGCATCAGATGATTGTCATTGGCGATCACGACGTAGCTATTCCAGTCGCGATCATGGATCAATGCCTGAATGGCAGCCGAATCACCGACACTGCCGACGACGTCCACTTGGGTTTTGCCGGCAACGTCGCGCACAACGGTCCGTTGCCCCCGTTGCGCGAGAATGCCGCGTTGGCGCTCCTCATATAAAATTCCAGAATAGGTCTTCCCGGCTTCAAAGTCGGCTTGATAGCCGCCCACCACAAATGCTTCGGGATCGAGCAACTGGCTGCGGTATTGTATCCCGGAATTGCCATTGAGGATTTTGTAGTCGAAACGCAGTTCAAAATTATCGACCACACCGTTGGTCCAGACGAGAAATGTATTGCCCTTGAGGGGGTTAATCGCGTGGGTTTCCCCGGTGATGGTGCCGTCGCGCACGCTCCAAAGATCCGACCGGCCGTTCCAGCCTTTCAGAGTCTTGCCATCAAACAGGCTGACAAACCCTTTCTCCTCCTGAGGTCGGACTGAATGGCACGCGGTCAAGGCAAACGAGGCGACGGCCGCCAGCGCGAGTAGGGATGATCGTTTCATAAGTTTAAGATAAGCGAACAGAGGACAGATCGAGTCAGGGTTTTCAGAGCGATACCGGGTACGGGGGTGCCGAGGAATGGTGCATCCGCGCGACGGGGGCACGTTAGCGGAGGGCCTTTTTGAGGAACACGATGCCCTTGGTGGCAATTTCATTACGCGTGGGCTCCATCCGACGCCAGATGGCCGCCGCACGAGCGATGACCTTTACGTCAGTCGTAAAACTTTCGATCACAACATCGCCCTGATAGCGGATTTCCTTGAGCGCCTTGGCAATGGGTTTCCAGTCGATGTGATCGTTGCCGGGAGTGCCACGGTCACTGCCGCAGGCATGGAAGTGGCCAAGGTACTTTCCGGCCTTGCGAATGGCAGCGGCCTGATTCTTTTCCTCGATGTTCATATGG
Source organism: Akkermansia muciniphila (assembly GCA_945861565.1). GTDB lineage: Bacteria > Verrucomicrobiota > Verrucomicrobiia > Limisphaerales > UBA9464 > SIBK01. The sequence continues at coordinate 32,895 of CAMAUY010000008.1, read as the reverse complement.
AACGTGTCGAGATGGAGTCTGAAGGCGGGGTTTCCGACGGCTTTGACGAGCTTAAGCCCCTGATCGCAGGTGTTCAGGAAATCCGTCTCAAACCGGTTGAGCGGTTCCACACAGATCTGAACTCCTTTTGACTGGGCGTATTTTGCGAGCACCTTCAGGTTCTTTACTACGAGGGCCCATTCCTTCTTTTGCGCGGAGGGTTCAACCGCGTCTGCTTTGCCGACCACGCTGTACACGGGGCCGATCAGCGAAGGGCAACCGAGAACGACCATCTGATCGATCAAATTTTTGCAGTAGACCATCGCAGTCTTTTGTTCGGCTTCCGAGCCCCGAAAATCGCGTCCCGGCCCCATGCAGGCGCACACGGATCCGCAGGCCAACCCGTGTTTGTCGAGTGCCGCGCGGACCTTGGCCGGGTCAATGTGACTCGGATCTTCGACCGGGATTTCAATCGTCTGAAATCCCCATTTTTTAAAGGTGGGGAAGAGCTTAACGCTCGCGGTGGTGAACGGGGAGGTGAACAGAAAAGTATTGATGCCAAGTCTCATGGTGAAAAGCGTTGGGAGACATTGCCCGAAACCGTCGCTTCTGCGAAGCAGAAACTGGCGGAGAACAGCGCCGCGGGTGGATGACAAAAATCTTCACGAGTTCCCGCATCACCCCCGTTACTCGTGCAAACGGGTCGATGGCTTGATCGGGCTCTTCCCGACCGGAGCCACGCGGTAGGATTCGCACGCGAAGCCGCGAAGCAAAGCAGAGGGCTTGGTCAAAACGTCCCCGGACAACGTTCGAGTCGAAACGCAAAGTGCCGGGGGGAAGAACCGCGGATTCACACGGATGGACGCGGAAAAGGGGAAGCCGTTGCCGCTCACCTTCTGAGTGACCGCCTAGAATCAGCGTTTATCGGCGTTCATCCGTGGTTCCAACTCCGGTTCAGTGGATTACTGGAATATCCAGGCAGACGGCCTGGTCAAAATTCATCAAAAACGGCTGAAAACTGAATCTTTTCAGATTTTTGTCTCACACCCCAGCGCCGCTACTCGGCCAGTCGACGCAGGAACTCCCGGAGAGCCGCGGCATTCACCCTGCGCTGCTCCTCTTCCTCTATGGCTGAGAGCGACCAGGCGTGCTCGGAGACGCGCATATTGAAATCAGCGCTTTCGAGCACCACCCGCCCGTTCCGCTCACTGTACCATTCCAGAGAGAGAACGTTGGCCAGTCGCGGTCGTGGGATCCGCTCCAATGGTACCGCGGCACCGCCGGGATCGGCCGTTGACACGACGTGGAGGCGGGCCTTCCTGGAAGCGGTCATCTCCCCGACCACCCCCTCCTGGATCATGGCTAGTGAGGTTGCAATCAGCGTGTCGGGTTGAACCCGCTCGAACGACAGCTCGCACCCGGCTAGATCGCCGCACGCGTTCCCACGCAAGCGCAACTGCAACGGGGCAGCCCGTCCGACCAACCATAGTTGGCCTGTCACCGCACCGCGCACCCGGTTGTCGATTACACCCTGGACCACGGAGTCATGAATGCGCCACGCCATGACCGGGACCATGAATCAACCCGACGGCGAAGGGAAGACCCGTTGCACGTTGAACGGCAGCCCACCCTCCCGATCCGCTCCCAAAAGCGCACCTCCGCCGATTCATCTCTTTTCCCCGAAATCGCACAACTCGGACGGTTCTTCATCCCGTGAACGGAAAACCTCACAACGGAAACTCTCATAAAGGAATACATTATGTGCATCTCACAACAGCTCTTGCTCATCGGCGCTCTCGCCACCGGACCGTCGATCACCCAGGCCGACGTTTTGGGCACCTTCACCTTCGATCTCGTCACCGCAAATGCGGGCGGAACCATCGACCCCACCCCGCCCCCCACGGTGCCGGAACTCACTTTCGGCAGCTTTAATGCCACGGGTCTCGGAGCCAATCCCCGGGCGAGCACCCTTTTCACCTTTTCCGGGTGGACGACCGCCGCCGAACTTGATGCGGGGAAATTCTACGAAACGACTCTCACCCCCGCTCCCGGGTCCCAAGTGAACTTCGAGACCATCACTTTCGGGGTCCGCCGCTCTGGCACCGGTCCGCGGGACTTTGTTGTCCGGTCGAGTTTGGACAATTTTGCGGCGAATCTCCCGGCGGGCATATCACCCGATAACGGGGAACTCCAGGCATCACAGAATGTCTTTCACTTTGTTAACGACAACTCCGCAACGCAGCCGGCCGATGTCAACGGTAGCACGGTTAGTCTCGGGACAGAGTTTGGGCCGGTTGCCCAACCCGTGACCTTCCGCATTTACGCGTATGGGGCTGAACAAGCCGGAGGGACCTTCGGCGTGGACAACGTCGCGATCAGCGGAGCGATCTCACCGGTACCGGAACCGGAGGAATACGCGGCGATGTTTGCTGGGAGCCTGGGTGTATTCGCCTGGTGGCGGCGCCGGAGGAATCGACCCCTCGCCGTCGCCTCGGTGACGGGAGATCGGGATCAATCCGTCGGATGAATTCCGGATGCTGCGGGTCCTGCGGAGCCCGGTGGAGCCTCCGGCGGTCTCTGCCGGGCCAACGGGATTTGTTTATTTTTCTCGTTTACCAGCAACTTCGAGATGCGCGGTCACCTGCTTTTCAGCTAGGATTCCCGAACGGTGAAACCCGTCCTATTTTATCTCGGAACCTTTCCGGTGCGGGCCTTCGGAATTCTCGTGGCGCTCGGCTTTGTCTTCGGAATGTGGACCGCCGCCCGGCGGGCTGCCCGCCTGTCGATTCGTCCAGAAAAGATCCTCGACCTCGGTCCCTGGTTGCTCGGTGCCGGTCTCCTCGGTGCTCGTGCGATGTACGTTCTGAATTATTGGGAGAAGGACTTCAGCGGCCGTCCATGGATCGAGGCCTTTCAGGTTTGGAATGGTGGCCTCGTATTTTACGGGGGCCTCGTTCTCGCAATTTTCGTCGGTATCTGGCGAGTCAAGACGACGGGATTGCCGCTGTGGGCTGTGGCGGATTGTTCCGCTCCCAGCATTGCTCTCGGTCACGTGTTTGGACGGTTCGGATGTTTTTTTAATGGCTGTTGCTTCGGGCAGCCGACGCTCCAACCCTGGGGCGTCCGGTTTCCGTCCGCGTCCGGTTTGCCCGGGGATGGCCCCGTGCATCCCACGCAGTTGTATGAGGCGGCGCTCAATCTGATCCTGTATGGTGTTTTGAGCGGGTGGTTCAATCGCCGACGGTTCGATGGTCAAATCTTTGCCGGATACCTGATCGGGTACGCCGTCATCCGCAGTTTCACCGAGTATTTCCGCGGAGATTATTCTCGTATTTCTGCGCCGGCAGCAGGCGTCTTCACTCCGGGACAATGGGTCAGTGTTCCCATACTATTGTCCGGAGTGATTCTTTATTCCTACCTCCGGCCCGCTCGATCCACCGTGCGGACCCTCGTCCCGTGAAAACGGGTAACGACACCCTGCGGATCGAGGGATCTCCTTCGACCGACCGTCTGGACCGGTACCTGGTCGAGCGAATGCCCGAGATTTCTCGCAGCACGTTTCAACGGCTGATCGGGGACCACCATCTCCTGGTGAATGGGCTCCCCACTAAACCCAACCACCGACCCCGAGCCGGGGACGCAATTACCATTCACTGGCCGGCGCCAGAATCCTCCGAAGTGCTACCCGAGGAAATGCCCCTGGAAATACTTTTTGAGGACGAGGACCTGCTAGTGATCAACAAGCCCGCCGATCTCGTGGTGCATCCCAGTGCCGGACACAAAACCGGCACCATCGTCAACGCCGTCCTCCACCATTGCCGAGGTGAGTTGAGCGGGATCGGTGGCGTGATTCGGCCTGGGATTGTGCACCGCCTGGACCTGGGAACGAGCGGCTGTCTCGCGGTGGCAAAAAATGACCCGGCTCATCTCCAACTCAGCGAGCATTTCGCTGAGCGCCGCGTTGAAAAAATCTATCAAACGGTGGTGTGCGGCAACTTAACCCCGCCGGCCGGAGACATTCGTGCTGCGATCGCCCGGCATCCGACACGCCGGCAGCAGATGGCCGTCGTTCCAGCGTCGAAGGGTCGTTCGGCCCGGACAACCTACCGGCTGCTGGAACGGTTGGAGGGCGCCACGTTCGTCGAAGCAGTCCTCCATACGGGACGCACGCATCAGATCCGAGTCCATTTTCAACATCTCGGTTTTCCTGTCCTCGGAGACGACACCTACGGCCAGCGACAAACGAAACGATTGCACGAAGTGACCGGCTACCTGGCCCCGCGGCAATTGTTGCACGCGCGCACGCTCGCTTTCCCTCATCCGCGAACAGGCCAGCGGATGGAATTCAATGCGCCCTTGCCGGAAGATTTTCGATCCGGGGTAGCCGCCTTGCGGATACCTTCGGATTCTACTCGATGACGACCCGGAAAAATCGCACGGAAACGGTCGGCGCAACCTGACTTTCCTCCCAGACGGCGATTCCTCCCGGCCGGTACGAAATCAAGCCTGGCACCGCGGGCCAGTTCTGCAGGTCATTCGAGACCTGCACCTTATATCGATAATTTGCCTCAATCGGAAACTCGATCTGGGTCCGCCCATCGCTCAATTCCCGGTGAGCCCGAATCCAGAACCGGCTCGCGGGGTTCGTCGGATCTGTTCCCGAAGCGAGTTCAAATGCGTCGGAAGCGCCGTCTCCGTCCGGATCATCCTCCGGCCCCTTATCGAGATTGTCGAAATAGTAGACCTCCCAATCATCGGGAAGACCGTCGATGTCCGTGTCCACATCCAGCCGAATCGCCACGGCGTCCCACTGCAGTCTGGGGGGAATGCCCAGAATCTTTTCCTTCGTATGCCATTGGGGATACGAGCCTCCGCCACCAATTCCAATTTGCATGGCGCGGTGGAGTGAGCTCGCCACCAAGCGGAGTTGCCCAACATGAAAAGCGTCGCGAATATACCCAAGGACGAGGGGATGGCGCAGATCGACGTCAAAGGAAAAAAGCGCTTCAGACGGCACTAACTCGCCGGGGGCCACATTGGTCGTGGTTCCAATCGTCCATGGAGCTGTCTCAAACGGGGCGTAACCGGGCTGGCCAACGTTGTTGCTCACGTCTACGAGCACCCCGTTCGTATCAAACATCGCGGCGTATACGTTACGAGTGCCGATAGCGATATTGGTTCCGGTAATCGGGCCGATAACGCCAAAGGGCGATGCTTCGAGAAAGGATTCGGCCGTGTAACCGCCACGGTAGCCGGCCCCGTACAGTTCCACGGGACGTCCCACATCCTCATCGGGCCGGAAAGCGGGTTCGTTCGTCCCGAGGTACGTTTCGTAGCGGTCGGGCGTGGGGTCGTATTGGAAGCCCTTATCCGCAGCGACGGCGAGAATGACGCGAACGGATCGGAATAAATAATTACGCGGACCCTGGTTGGTCAGTCCGCCTGTCAGATTCCAACCCAGGAGGAATTGACCATCGCGAGTGTCGAATCGTGGGTCAAAGGACCCCCACGTATTTGCAACCGGGCGTTGTCCGTCAAAATCACCAAATGGATATACCCAACGATCGAGGCTGGGTGACGCCAATTCGCCTGAGATATCCGTGGCAGCGGATCGCACAATACCGAACCCGGTGAGCAGCAGGCAGAGAACGATCCAGCACCTGCGGATTCCGGCGGGTGCGCCAGCCTCTTGGACTGCGGTGGCTTGCCACCGCAGTGGCCAGGGTACACTCATATTTCGCCCAACCGGTTTACGGAGCGGGAAGATACCCAAGACATGGAAGGCATAAGGACCACAAACCGCGGTCGGAGCGCGGACTTTAGTCTGCGGGAGGCTCCAACGGCACGACGTGACTCAAAAACTCCATAGCCTCTCGGCTTTCTGACGGTCCTTCGGGATAAATCCCGCGCTCCGGCTTGCCGATTCATGCTGAGCGCAAGAGATCTTTGGTCCGCCCCATAGATCAGCAAGATCCGCGGCGGCGGGCAGTCCATCCGAGCACGCCGATGCCGCCCAGGACTAGGGCCCATCCGGACGGTTCAGGTACGGATTGCACGTCCAATGTCAATGAATCCAAGCTCACGCTAACGTCGGCTGCGTTGAAAAGGATCGAAAAATTGCCGGCATTCTTCCCGGTGACATCCCATTCCCATTTTGAGGATACGAAGGCACCGCTACCGGGGGCTCCCGGGGGGCCGCCGAAGGACACGCGATCAAGTTCGGTGCGAGTGGCCGATTCGGAGCCACCCGCGTAGGTGAGTTTGACGGAATCGTAGGCGAGCTCATTGCCCGCGGTTCGGACCTGGAGCACGACGAGCGAGGGGTTCTCGCTGGCAGAGTAGCGCACCTCGAACTCGCTCTTGAAGTCCTGATTGTAAATGTTTCCAGAGCCCAAAACAACGGCGTGGGGCTCGCGTTGAATCAAGGCACCGATCGCCCCGCTGCCAGGTAAGTCCGGCGAATTCCCGACACCATTATCCGTGGCGACCGTAAACGACTCCCAACCCGCAAACTGGGCATTGGGAGTGCCGCGAAAGGATGGCACTACAAAACCATTGGTACCCGCGGACAACGAGGAGGCCAGTCCAAGCCCCAGCCCCACAACCATTACGAAGTTCATTGCATTCATGAGGAAGCGACATTGGCACCAAACCGAGACCTACGCCAGCCTCAGATTTTTTCTCGGATCGGGGCGGGTTTGAGACAAAAATCTGAAAAGATTAAATTTTCGGCGATTTTTGATGAATTTCGACCAGGCCGTCTGCCTGGATATTCCAGTAATCCAATGAACCGGAGTGTGGAACCACGGATGAACGCCGATAAACGCTGATTCCGGGCGCTCACTCACAAGGTGAGAGGCAACGGCTTCCTCTTTATCCGTGTCAATCCGACTGAATCCGCGGTTCTTCCCCCCCGCAATATCCGCATCGAGTTAGATCCATGCCGACGTTGTCGTCCGAGCCTGCTCTGCTTCGCGGCTTCGCGTGCGAATCCTAACGCGTGGCTCCGGTCGGGAAGAGCCCGATCAAGGCATCGACCCGTTTGCAGGAGTAACGGGGGTGATGCGGGAACTCCTGAAGATTTTGGTCATCCACCCCGGTCGGGCCGGAAATCCGGTTGCTGATTGTCGTCCCACGGATAATCGTTTCGCAATGCCTGCCCTCGTCCGATTTCTCGTCCTCCTGGTCTGTGGAGGTCTGTCCGCCCAATTGGTGTCTGGCGCCGCCTTGCACATCGGGACCTTTGATGTCGACGCCACCCCGCCAACCGGCAGCCAGTTGATGTACGATCCGATGAAAGCGGTCGGCGAACTTGGACTGCGCTGTCGAGGTGTGGTCATCACAGGGATGGGAGAACCTGTGGTGCTTTGCTCGGTGGACTGGATTGGCATTGCCAATGGCGGGCATGACGAGTTTCGGGAGGCACTGGCGGCAGCGGCCGGAACCTCCCGTAGCCGGGTCAGTGTGCACGCGATTCATCAGCATGACGCCCCCGTGTTCGACACCACAACGGAGCGTGTGCTGCGGCAGAGGAAACTTCCGCCAGGTTCGTTTGATGCCGCCTGGGGGCGACCGACGATTGCCCGCGCCGCCGCGGCCCTGTCGGGTGCGATGACAAATACCCATGCGTTCAATCAAGTCGGGTGGGGCCGGGCGGAAGTGAAGGAGATTGCCTCCAATCGGCGGATTCCCGGGCCGGACGGAAAAATCAAAGCGGTGCGTTACACAGCCACCAGGGATCCCGCGTTGCGGGCGGAGCCGGAGGGAGTCATCGATCCCTTCGTGACGCTGGTCAGCTTTTGGGACAGCGATCGTCCTATCGCGGTTTTGAGTTACTATGCGTGCCATCCGCAGAGTTACTATCGCACAGGGATTGCGAATCCCGATTTTCCAGGCATCGCCCGATTCCTCCGTGACCAGGCGCTTCCCGGGGTGAAACATGTCCATTTCAATGGCGCGGGTGGCAATCTGGGGGCCGGAAAGTACAACAACGGAGCCGTCACCAACCGTGCGGTGCTCGCCGGCCGCCTCGCCGATGGCATGGCGCGTGCCTGGGCTGCTACCCGCCGAACTCGCGTCCAATCCGAAGACTTGAAATGGGGAGTCGAGCGGGTGTCGATCCCTGTGGGAGGCCAGCTGGATCGGGACAAGATTGAAGCGCGACTCAAGACGCCCGCACTCTACACCGTCGCCCCGATGCTTGCCTGGATGGAACGTCGGGAGACCGGACTGGCGATCGAGGTATCCTGTCTACAACTTGGCAGCACGCGAATACTGAACCTGCCCGGAGAATTGTTCGTCGAATATCAACTGGCCGCGCAAAAACTCCGACCGGACCTCAACGTCGCCATGGCAGCGTATGGCGACTACGGTACGGCATATATCGGTACGGCGGTGGCTTATTCAGAGGGCGGGTACGAAACCAGCCCGGACGCGACGTATGTCGGGCCTGGATCTGAATTAATTCTGATGAGTGCACTTCGAAAGCTGCTCGATGCAGGACAATGACGTATGAAGGATTTGACCGGGCGGATTATTCTGGGGGTGGCGGCGGCTGGGTTGACGATTGGGGCGGCCCTCCGCGCCCAAGAGATCCCTCGTTTCACCGAGGTACTCCGGCAGACCAACGGAGAAGTGGCCTTGAAAATCGCCGTCACACCAGGACGCCATTTTCGCCTGGAAACAACTGAAGAACTGCCGTCATGGCGTACACTCGTAACGGCCAAGAGCCTTGGCACCAATCCGTTTACCGACGGTGGTGCCCGCTTCGCTAGTGCCCGATTTTACCGGGCAGTCGCAGTGTCGGACCCGGGCGTTTTTGTCGGCGACCACGTGCAGACAGCAGCGGGCGACGTGGTAATCCAACCCGTGAATCACGCAAGCTTCTTAATGCGCTGGAACAACGTTGTTATTTATAATGATCCCGTGAACGGGGCCACGCCTTATCAAGGATTGCCTAGGGCCAATCTGATCCTCGTCAGTCACAGCCACAGTGATCACTTTGATAGTGCGACGCTCACGGCGGTCAAGCAGGCCGAAACCATCCTGATTGCACCGGCTGCGATTTATAGCAGCCTCTCATCGACATTGAAGGCGCAGACCATTCCCCTGGCAAATGGCGGATCGACCAATGTCCTCGGCCTGCCCGTGGAGGCGATTCCCGCGTACAATCTCAATCACCCCCAAGGGACAGGGAACGGTTATGTGGTCACGATGGGCGACCGCCAATTTTACATCAGCGGCGACACCGGCAATATCCCCGAAATGCGAGCCCTGCAAAACATCGACGTAGCCTTTCTGTGCATGAACCTCCCCTTCACCATGTCCGTGGGCGACGCGGCAAATGCGACCCGGAGCTTCCGTCCGCGCGTAATTTATCCTTATCACTTTCGCAATTCGGATCTCAATACCTTCAAGCAGTTGGTCGGGTTTGACCTGGAAATAGACGTTCGACCTCGGAAATGGTATTGAAACTTGTTACGCCCATGACAATAACCGCCATCGAATGCCATGTGCTCGTCGTGCCCGACCTCAAAGAAGATGCCACCAGCTCGTCGCAGGATAATCTCGTTGTCCTCGTGCAGACCGATGACGGGATTACCGGCGTGGGCGAAACCGATACGGGTCCGTGGCTCGCACGGGCTGCGATCGAAGCACCGGGCAGTCACTCGATGGCGATGAGCCTGAAGGACGTTTACCTCGGTCAGGATCCTTTCGAGACCACCGCACTTTGGGACCGGGCGTACGAAGCGACATGCATGTCCGGACGCAGCGGGCCGGTGCTCTGCGCGATGGGCGCGATCGACATGGCACTGTGGGACATCAAAGGAAAGGCGGTGGGCAAGCCGGTGTACAAATTGCTCGGGGGAGCCGTGCAAAAAACCATCACACCGTATGCGTCACTCCAACCGGAGGGGACGAACGTTAAGACGTACACCCAGACGTTGGTGTCGTGGGCGAAGAAGGCAAAAAAGGCGGGATTCCGGGCGGGAAAAATGGAGTGTACTTTGAATGGACCGTATCGTCACCAAAGCCTGCGTGGCACCGACGAGCAGGCGACAGAAGTTGTCCGCGCAGTGCGGGAAGCGGTGGGGAAAGATTTTGCGCTGATGGTCGACGTGCAATATCTCTGGCGCGACGCACCGACGTGCCTGCGGACAGTGAGTCAATGGGCGGATCTCGACATCTACTTCCTTGAAACGCCGCTCCGGGTGGACAATCTGGAGGGTTACGCGCAGTTGGCGCGGGAAGCTCCGATGCGGATTGCCGCCGGCGAATGGCTCAATAGTCGGCACGAGTTTCGGCAACTCCTGGATGTCGGCCGGGTCGACGTGGCGCAACCGGATGTGGGGCGCTGCGGTGGATTCACCGAGTCGATGCGAGTCTGTCACATGGCAGAGGACCGCGGCAGACAGATTGTGCCGCATTGCTGGAAAACCGGTATCGGCATCGCCGCGACGGCGCACCTCGCGTTCGCGATCCCGCATTGTCCGTTCATTGAATACCTGCCGGCGTCCCTCTGCGATTCGGCGCTGCGTCGTGACCTCTGCGACGACGGCCTTACATTCAAAGACGGCGTTTTACTGCCGCCGACGAAGCCCGGACTCGGCATCGATCTCGACATCGATGCGCTGAAGAAATACCGCGCCAAGCCCTTGACGATCTGACACGATTCTCTTCTGCCTGGGCTCACGGTGGCGCTGATTTCAACCCGGACAGAGCCTCCAGAATTGTCTCCTGCACCGCCGGACTAAAGAGATTTCCCAGATGCCCGCCCTGTTCGAAAACAGACAATCGTTCCGGTCCAAACGTGGTGTGCAACCAGGCCAGATCCTCTGCCGCCAAAAGAAAATCGTTGCGATTAACGATGACACGAATATCGGAGTTGCCACGCAGGGCGGCTTCATACGTTCGCAAATCATCGGCTTGCTCTAGAGCCTCGGCGGTTCCAGTCGTCAGACCCCTGGTCGCGTAATAGGGAATGACAAACTTCTCAAAATAGTCCCGGTAGGAATTTTCAAGGATCTCCTGGTAGACGGGGGTGCGCTTCAAGTTATTGACGGTGTGTTTGAGGACTCCCTGATTGATCCGTCGCTGACTGCTGAAAATAATGTCACGGAGCATCAACCGGAACGTCAATCCGATAAGAAACTTCGACTCGATCGCATCGAAAGGCAGCGAGGTATGCGGTGTGAGTGTGCCCTTGCTCAACGCGGCGACCTTCAGGAAGGCATTTTCGAGGTTGTCGATCCTCTCGGCGGCCGGCCAACCCAAGGGTGCCTGGTAAAATTCATCCAGCTTGGCTACTCCATGAAGCAATCGCACCGGAGTATGGACGGCGACGAATCGGTCAAACGGTAGCAAGGGCAAGGCATTCGTCGGAGAGGTGGCCGCGATGAACAGGGTGTGTAGTCCGCCCATGGAATAGCCCAGGAGCCCCCTACGACCCAATCGATTCGGGTACATCGCATTGAGGTGCCTATCCATTTCTGTCAGCGCGACATGCATATCGTGTCCATCGACCGGCAGATAGGCTGGCAGGGCGGCGGTGGAGGCCCGTTCCATGAACTCGGAATTGAACGTGCTGCTGACACAAACGGCCGAGAAGCCGTTCTTGTAGGCCAGTTCGGCCAGAGCCAGCGAGGGCTGAGCCAGTCGATGCGAGCCCAGACCTGGAACAATATAGACCACCGGAGCATTGCTGGATTGCAACCAAAAGGTAAATGGCAACTTCCGGCCCGTCGCCGGAATCAGGACCGAACGAGTCTTGCCGCGATCTGGAAAACCGGGGTCCTTGAAGGTAAAAAAGACCGATTGGAGAGTTTCCAGGAGTGCGGTGTCTTGACTGCCCTTAACCTTAAAATCCGCCACTCGATTCTCCCGCGCGAAGGTCCAGGCATACTGGATCTCCGAATACGGATCCATTTCGGCCTGACTAAAGCGGACATATTCGTCAATGCTGTCAGCAAGAGTATTGTACGTGTTTGCGTAGCTGAAATAAGTATAGGGGCCAATGTAGGTCAGCGGATTGACCGAATTGAACTGGTAGGGAGCGAAATACATCAGAGGGTGTGCCATCGTGTCCATCGCGAGACCGAGTGAATCGCGTTCATTGCTCGGGCCAAAAAGAGGCAGCATCAGAAAGCAGCACGGCTTCCAGCCCCATTGGCCGAAAGTCTCACCAAAGTCGGCGTCCGATTTCGGAACCTTCCATCGGGTCGCCACATCCCACACCCCCGCCAACCCGACGGTCGTGTTGCAAACAAACCGGGTGGTTTCATCGCGGGCTCCGCTCCACTTTCCCTGCAGCAAGTTGTTGAGGAGCCGACCTGGAAACGAGAGATTCCTGCCGAAATGGCTAATCCCCGTCCTGACCGGCTTGATGACGATGTGCCGGTAAAGATTGGCGGTCGGCTTGATCAACACGGCCATAATCCCATTGTTAATGCTATAAACGATTCGATTAAAGGGTTCGATTGGGTCGGGAACCGATTTGGGCAGGACGACGACCTCTGGTCGGAGGTCGCCGATTTTCGCTTCGCGACCGGGCGGGGTCGATACGGATGCGGGTTCCTGGGCCAGCGAATGTGTGACCAAGAGCCACCCCAACCAGGCGATGAGGACGAAACGGTCAACTCTCATTTTGCATCACCCTGTTTCGCCTGCAGGAACGTGAGCAGTGCGTTGAAATCCTCGGGAGTGATTACGTCGCCAAAGTTGTCGGGCATCAACGAGGACTCGGTCTGGGTCCGCTCACGAACGGTCGGTGTCGGCACGGTAAACTCCTTGCCGGCAGCATCGGCGAGGACGAGAAGTTCCCCCTCCGAGCGACGGAACAAACCACTCACGGTGTCACCGTCCTTCAGGGTTAGGACCGTGGTGCGGAAATTCACATCCACGTTGCGGTTCGGATCGAGGATATCCTCGCAGAGACGTTCGAGGCCGCGCGTGCCGATGCCGGTGAGTTGTGGCCCGACCAATGCGCCCTTGCCCTCCATTTGGTGGCAGACGGCGCAGTTCTTCAGGAAGATTTGTTCGCCGACTCCCGGTCTTGTCTTCGCAGTGGAATAGGCGTCCCGGCGGCGATTGATCAAGCGGTCTCGCTCGCGATCGGTCGGCGGCAAGTCTTGGGTCAGCTTTGCGATCCGCGTGCCGATTTCGGTCGACTTGCCCGTCGCCAGGCGATCCTTTACGGCGCGTTCGAGAAGAATCCGCGGTGGGACCACGCCGCTGGCGATGGCGTCGAGAAGAGCCGTGGAACCCGCCGTGGAAGCCGCGAGCGTTTGCGCCCAGCTCACTTGCAGCCGGTACGGCACAGATTTCATCGCGGCGATCACATCGGCCCGCGCCCCGCCTTGTTCCGAATCGAGCAGCGCGAGTCCAACCGCCTCACGCAATCGGAGCGGTTGGGCGCTGTCCTGCAGCAGCGGTGCCAGGGTCGGTGTGGCCGCGGCTCGGTCGAGCGCGGCGAAGGCACGAATCGCGGAAGCCCGCGCCTCGATATCAAATTCCTGTCCGAAAGCAATGGCTTGGGCCTGCGGTCCAACCGGAAGCCGCAGCCGCCCGGCGAGGTCACCGGCGATTTGCTGCCGGCGGGCGATGGCACCGGGAGCCCGTGATGGCAGTGCAAGGACGGGTGGGTCGAAGCGCCCGAATGCAACCCACGCCCAGGCGTCGGAACTATCACCATCAATCGCCTCGAAGATGCCCTGCCTGCCCACAGGAGCGGCGAGCTCCCAGGTAATCTTCTGGGCGGTATCGTTCCGGGGAGGCGCGGCCTCAGCGAGGACGGCGCCGCTCGTCGCGTCGCGCAGGCGGACGACGTTGCGTCCCGCGGGCGAACGATCCGGTTCACCGTCGTGTCCGGACAGGTAGAAACTCAGACGGGCCGGCAGGGTGAAGGGCCTGGAGCGCAGGCGGCCCGTAAATGTTTCACCGCGCGGATGGCTGGAAAGAAGCGTTGCCGCCTGGCCGTCGGCACAGCGGCGCTCCTGAAAGGTCCACGGGTTGCCAATGTCGATCGTGTTTTCGAGCGGCGTGTTGTACCAGACGGAATCGAGTGTTGCCGACAAGGCTTGTCCGCAAAGCTCTGTTCCCCAGGTCCGCAGGGAATCGCTCAACGTCACGCCACGCTGGCTGGCGCCCTGTTCCACGCTCGTAAACAGATCGAGCTGGAAGTCGAGCTCGCCGGAGAATTCTTGGCGCGCGAAGAGGGCGATGGCTTCGAGCTCCGAGGGAGGTGCGTATTGCGCGGCGTGTTTCAACGCGGAAGAGAGTAGCTTCCGGTTCGGCCCCAGGGCAGGCAGCTGACGCAGGAGAAAAGTCCCCGCGATCTCTGACTTGACTGCGAGCGCCACATCGGCCAGTGCCTGAATATCAGTCGCGGACCAGTTGTCTTGCCCGAGCACCCAACTAAAGATATTGCGATCCACGAGTTGATCGCGCAGGGACTTCCGGGCGACATAGATCTGATGCGTGTCTTCCGTTTCGATCCTGGCGATCAGGTTGAGCAATGGGCGGACCGTGTTCTGGTGAGGCAAATGACCCAGCGCCTCGGCCGCCGCGCGCCGCACATGTGCATCCCGGTCCGTCAATCCGTCCATCGCGGCCCTCTGAGCTCCCTGGACCAGGTCCTCCGGCACGGTCCCCCGGCGAGCCGCCTGATAGAGCAGGTCGCCTCCAACGCGCTGGGCATGATTGCGCACGAGGGAGTCGTTGGAAGTCATGGCATCGCTGAGTTCGGCAAGGTGGAGGCCCCCGAGCCGGTGCACGAGCCAGAGTGCGTGCGCGTGCTGGTAGGCATTGGCAGGCCGGGCCAGCGCCCGATGCAACGGGTCTTTCGCCGCCGCGCCGAAGCGGTCCTGGATTTCATTCATTGCCAGCATCCGGCGCGGCTGGCTCGGGGATGCGAGCTCGCCGATCAATCCAGCCAGGTCGTCCGGCAATCGCGGGATTCGCAGCGCGGCCTTTCCATCGGTGCCTCGGTAGGCAATGCGCCAAATCCGCCCGCGCTCGCGGTCGCGGCCTGGATGAGTGAGCGGCACTTCGTAGTGACCGATAATGCGGTTATAGAAGTCAGCAATGTAAAGAGCGCCGTCGGGGCCGAGACAGGTGTCCACCGGCCGGAACCATGGATCTTCAGTCTTCAGAAGATCCTCCTGTTCGATCGCCTTCGGGGTTGAACCATGAAATTCGAGACGGTCGCGGTTCAAGCGGCTCGTCATGACATTTCCGATGAATATGTTGTCTTTGAACTCGGCCGGCCAGAGGTCGTCGGAGTAGTAGCTCAAGCCGTCGATGGCAGTGGAACCGTGGGCGTGTTCCATCAGAACCGGGGCATAGCCAAGGCCGTCGTGAGGTTTGCCGAAGCTAGGGTACCACCCGCCCGCGATGAGCTGATAAATCGGGGCGCTATGGCAGTCGGAAGTGTAAATATTCCCGCGCGGATCAAAGGCGGCGCCAAACGGGTTTACTTGTCCGTGCGTGTGGTGCTCGATGCGCGATGATTCGAGCCGGATACGATAGGTGTTGCCGGAATTGAGATCGACGTGACTACCATCGCCAGCGGTGACGTGCGAGTCGTTGTTATATCCATGCGTGCAATACAACCAGCCGTCAAAGCCGCGCCGAAACGAGGACTGATTACCGTGGGTGTCGCGGGTGGAATCGAACGGACCGTAAAGCCGATCCTGCTTGTCGGCCTTGCCATCGCCGTCGGTGTCCTCCAGCAACCAGATGTTGGGGATCGACCACACGACCGCCTTCCAGTGCTTGTCCGCCGTCCGGAATGGATAGACGCCGGTGGGAATATTGAGGCCGTCGGCGAACTGGGTCACCTTGCGAGCACGGCCGTCGGGCCCGAAATCCTCGAAGATCATCAGTCGATCCCGCGCCGGCCGATCGGTCGGGGCGGCCCAGGGATACTCGATGCTGGTGGTCACCCAAAGCCGGCCGGTCGCGTCGAAAGCGAGGTTCATGGGTTTGTTAATGTCCGGCTCATTCGCGACGAGCTGGATCTCGAAACCTGGCGGGAGCCTGAATTTCGCCGTCTGCTCGGAGGGAGTGAGAGGGTCGGTGGGACGGACTCCCGCCGCGAACGGGTCCTCCGCCCCGAGGGCGGCGCGAAACACCATCGAACAAGCGGCAACCGCAACAAGGCCATCGAGAAGCGGGCAGGAAGCAGGGATGCTAAACACGGAAGCCGATGGTACGGAGAAATTCAGCGAGCGGAAGAGGAAGTTACTATCCCAAGGGAGCGGGCATAATTCTGAACGCACGAATTACCAGTCCACCACCGAGCCATCCTCCGGGTCGTACGTTTCCTGGTTGCGCCAGTCGTGATTGATTTTGCTCGCGAGTAATTCTTCATCGAGTTCGACGCCCAAGCCCGGCGCAGTCGGGATGTCGATGTAACCGTCGCGAATTTCGAATGGTTTCTTGATGTAGCCCACGCCGAGGCTGGATTGCTCCTGGCAAAGAAAATTTGGAATCGAAGCGGCGAGATGGATTCCCGCCGCCAGTGAAATCGGCCCGAGGGGATTGTGCGGCGCGATGGCGGCGTAATGCGCTTCGGCCATGCCGGCAATTAAACGGCACTCGGTGATGCCACCGGCATGGCAAAGGTCGGGTTGCAAGATCGTCGCGGCCTTCTTCTCCAAGATTTCGCGGAAGCCCCACTTGGTGAAGATTCGCTCCCCGGTTGCAATCGGCAGGTGCGTGCCGCGTGCAATGTCGGCCATGACATCGACCTCCTGGCAGTTGACGGGCTCTTCGATGAACATGGGCTGATAGGGTTCCAGTGCCTTGATGAGCAGCCGGGCGGTCTGCTGGCTGAGGGCGCCGTGGAAGTCGATGCCGATGTCGCATTCATCCCCAACTGCCGCGCGAAGTTCGGCGAAGCGTTGGGCGGCCTTATCGATGAACGCCTTGTTCTCGACGATGCGGGCTGGGCGCTCCTTGTAGGGTCCGGTCTTGAATGCGGTGAATCCTTCCGCCTTCCGCCTTCTGATTTGCTCCACGGTTCCAGCGTGGGCATACGTGCGCACGCGTGACCGGGTGGGGCCGCCGAGCAATTCGTACACCGGTATGCCGAGCGCCTTCCCTTTGATGTCCCACAGCGCCTGATCCACCCCGCTAATTGCGCTCGTGAGAATGGGTCCACCCCGATAGAAAGCATGCCGATACATCGCCTGCCAGTGATGGGCGACCGGACGCGGATCCTTGCCCAAGAGGTAGGGAATTAATTCCTCAATCGCGGTGGCGACCGTTTTCGCGCGCCCTTCGACGATTGGCTCGCCCAGCCCGGTGATCCCGGCGTTCGTATGAATCTTGAGGAACAGCCAGCGGGGCTTGACGAAAATAGTTTCGACCTTGGTGATCTTGAGTTTGTCGCCGAGACCGATCATTGGCTTGGCGTTCTTGCTCCGAGCGATGCGTTCGTTCTCGGCGACTTCCTTCAAAAACGCTGCGCCCTTTTCCGAGGGCGACTCGGCGGCGGTCAGATTCAATGAGCCGGTTGCAGACACTCCCGCGGCACCCAAGGCCCGGGTGAGAAATGAGCGACGGTCGAGAGGTTTCATGGGAAATGAGTGATTGGATTTCATAAGCAGAATGCCAGCGGGATCGCCGAAGGCTGATCCGAGCGGGGCGAGAAAAGAAAGATGGAACTGCGGAGGGGCCTAGATATTCTTCGGGGCCACCACTATGCCGACTGCGACCGATCCCACAGCGCCCCCGTTGCGTCCATCGCGCACGCGACATTGGATTTTGGCTTTTGCGGCCACGCTCGCCATCGTCACGTACATTGACCGAGTCTGTATTTCCCAGGCCGCGCCGGACATTCAGCGGGATCTCGGCCTGACGAAAGTGGAGATGAGCTGGGCGTTTGCGTCGTTCGCCTGGGCCTACGCGTTATTTGAAATTCCCGGGGGTTGGCTGGGTGACAAGATTGGACCGCGCAAGGTGCTGATGCGCGTCGTGGTCTGGTGGTCGTTCTTCACAGCGGCCACCGGCTGGGCGTGGAATCTTTCGTCGCTCGTGGTGATGCGCTTTTTGTTCGGCGCGGGCGAGGCCGGCTGTTTTCCAAACTTGGCCAAGATGTTCACGAATTGGCTGCCGCAGAGCGAGCGCAGTCGCGCAGTGGGTGTGATGTGGCTAACCGCTCGTTGGGGCGGCGCGTTTACGCCCATGTTGGTGGTGTGGGTGTTTACGCTGATGTCGTGGCGCCGTGCCTTTGTGGTCTTTGGCGTCCTTGGCGTCGTCTGGGCGTTTTTTTTCTACCGCTGGTTTCGGGATAATCCGCGTGATCACCGGGGGGTCAACGCTGCCGAACTTGAACTGCTCAAAGAAACGCAGATCAACTCCGCCGGGCACGCCAACGTACCGTGGGGAAAGATGCTGCGCTCGCGCACGGTCTGGATGCTGTGGCTGCAATACTTTTGTTTTGCCTACGGCTGGTATTTTTACATTACGTGGCTGCCGACATACTTAAAGGAAGCGCGCGGCCTGGATCTGCAGAAGAGTGCGCTGCTGGCGGGGTTCCCGCTGTTTTTCGGCGGACTGGGTTCGTTGATGGGCGGCATCGTGGCCAACCGGCTGGCGGGACTGCTCAAAGATCTTGGTCGCGCGCGCCGCTACCTTGCTTACTTCGGCTTTACCACGGCCGCCGGCATGTTGATCGCCTCAATGTCTCTCCAGAGCCCCGTCGGGGCAATGATCTTGATGGGCATCGCCAGTTTCCTCCTCGATCTCACCCTCGCCGGAAGCTGGGGCGGCTGCATGGACGTGGGCGGCAAATACGCTGGGACGCTCTCGGGCAGCATGAACATGGCAGGTAACATCGCCGGCGGCATCGCGCCGGTTGCGGTCGGCTATATTTTGAAGTTCTCCAATAACAACTGGTCCGCGACCTTCTGGGTCTCGGCCGCCATTTACCTTCTCGGCGCGCTGTGCTGGATGGGGATCGACTCGGTGACGCCGCTGGAGAAATCGGAAACTGAGCCGGCACCGCCGGAGAAGCCGGCCCCCCAGACGGCGTGATGGGATTGCCGAGCAGCCGATTATCCTCAACCCTTTAAATCCTTTATGAACCTTACCCGAGCGTTGCTCTTCGTGGCGCTGTCTTCCATGGGCCTGGCCCTCCGAGCCGCCGCGCCGACTGCCGACGTTATCAATCAGCTGACCGAAGACTATTTTGCCAAGCGCCCGAGCCAAACTCTGCACAGTGGCCTGAGCCTGGATGAAGCCCGGCACGCCCAAAAAGATTTCGTGAGCCGACTAACCCCCAAACTCGGTCCGCGTGTCGGCTTCAAAGTCGGCCTCACCAGCAAGGCTGTGCAGGAGTCTCTCGGGGCGACGGCTCCCGTGCGCGGCGTATTGCTCCGCGACATGATGCTGCCGGACGGCGCGACGGTGTCGGCGACGTTCGGCGCGCGGCCGATCTGGGAACCCGACCTCGTCGTCGTCGTGAAAGACTTGGGAATCAATCATGCGACGACCCCACTCGAAGTCGCGCGTCATCTCAGCGAGATCGTGGCCTTCATCGAATTGCCAGATCGTATCGTCGCCGAGACGGAGAAGATGGATGGCTCATTGATTACGGCCATTAACACGAGCGCGCGCCTCGGCGTGCTGGGCCAGCGGGTGAAGATTCAATCCACCCCCGAATTCGTCGCCGCGTTGGGGAAAATGACGGTGACTGCGACCGACCAGACGGGTGCCGAACTGGCGAAAGCCAAAGGCGACGCGCTGCTCGGTCACCCCCTGAACCCCGTGCTGTGGTTGATTAAAGACCTCGGTGAGACGGGCGAGCAACTAAGGCCGGGCGACTTGATCAGTCTGGGCAGCTTTGCCCGCCCGCAGCCACCGAAAGTCGGTCAAACGCTCACGGTTCGCTACGACGGACTCCCTGGCGGCCCGATCCAAGTGTCCGCGAAATTCAGTGAGTAAAAGGGGGCGGGAGAAATTGGGACCCGTTGAGTTGATGGGACACGCTTTGCACCCGCTCGATTTCGAAGCGTTTGAATGGGCCTTGCCATGAGCCAGCCGAGCGTACTGTTAAAAGCCCCTACGATCACTTCGGCTTAAAGTCCAGATCTCGGCGTAGATCCTGGGGGGTTAACGATACCTCGACGCCGGAGCCAGGTACCTCCACATGCGCCAGCCATAGCAATCCGTTCAATACCACCTTGCGAAAGTTTTCATTCCCCCAATTCACATGCCGATGCCCCCCGGTAAAACCCATTCCACGCCCGCCGCCCGGACGTTCAAAGACCCACATCATCGTCTCGGGTCGTCCAGACGCCGCCACGATGTGTTCGTAGGGACCCTTTGGATAGACATAGGGACCCTTGCGTACCGCATCACTCGGTGTCGCCACGAGAATCGGTGTGACATTCTTTAGCCCCGGCACCCAGCGCATGTTGAAATACCACTCGTCGGTAACCTGGAATGGCTTTACCCCGCGGGTCACCGGATGGTCTGGTAAGACGGTGAAATCCGGATTCCACATGGGGTTCACCGAAAACTGATGTTCATAGTGACCCCCCACCCACCGATGCATCGCCGCCCCGGGATCCCCCGCGGGCACTTCCACACCGTAGTGGGCAAACCCAAGGCCGACCCCCCGCGCCGCCAGCGCATCCACTCGCTTCATCCGGTCGCCCTGAATCGCCGGATGACCGCCTCCGCCGTCCGCATAGATCAAGACCGCATCCACTCGCTCAAAAATGCTCTCATCGGTCGGCCAACCGTTCGAGGCCACCAAGACATGCAGGCCCGGAACCGTGGCCAGGCCCTTTTCCAACAATAACGAGCCCGCCCGGAACTCATGATCGCCCGGCCCGTGACTCGCCTTGCCGGCAATCAAAAGAATCGTCTTGGCCTGCGACACGGACTGACCCGCAACGCATAGGATGGCGGCAACCCAGAAGACCTGCATACGGGCGAGGCAGAAGGGAAAACTCATAGGATACAAGCAACGTTGGCCGAGAGCCCAGAGGGCGCAAGTTGAATGTGTTCTACCCCGATCAAATTTTTTTTACTGCCACTCCCAATGTTCACCAAAGAATCCGCCTGCGACCACGGCGGGTCCGCGGGACGTGACGGGCTTGGTCGTGTCGACGACGCACCAGTCGGGCAGTTTGGAAGTTTGACGCGCGTTGTTGAGGTAGTCGTACTCGCGGAATGTGAATCCGCTATTCAAAACTATATAACGTTCTGGATTCAATGGATTCGGAAAAATGAGAACCGGCGCATGGGATGCCGACGGATAGTGCCGCCCGTTGGCGGTCAGTTCCGATTCATTCCACTGCATGGGCAGTTGCTCCAAGATCCGTTGCAGGAGGCGGTTGCTCCGAGGATCACCGAAGAGAACCAGATTGGAGCTGGCAATATCCGCGTCGGAAACCGTGACATCGTCTTTGATCACCGGATCGCCCCGATAGTGACTGCGCCAGTGCTGGGCAGCGTGCTGGAACTCGTGGGTCGCCCAAGCACCGACGGTTGGGTTGAAAGCAACACCGGTGGGGCGAACCAGCATAAAAGAATCCATGAATGCATCATCGATCGGGCCCTGCAGACCATGTTTCTTGATCCGGGAGGTGGCCGGAGCCCGACCCAATTGCCAGGAAGCTCCCCGGCGGTGAAAGGATGCGGACCAAGACCGATCCGAGCCCGGTTTGCCCGCAGAAATTTCTTCGCCGTCGAGTTCAACTGAGACGGGCCGGCGCGGGTCGAGGCGCTCGGTGCCCGGGGGGAAACGCAGGGTGATGGCCGTCACATTCGTGGTGCGAAGCTCGACTGCGCTCGCATCAGGGTCACAATAACCCTCAACCCGCGCCGGTTCCCAATGTTGGACGAGAGCATCTAACGTGACCCACGCCATCTCATTATAGCGAAGGGTGTGGGTGACGAAATGGAGGTCGCGGGGGAACGGATTTCGGCCGTGAGCGGCCAGCGCGTCGATGCGGCGATTGAGTTCCGCCTTGGTCGCCGGTTCGTAGCGGTGACCGGTTTTCGGAGCGATCAGGTGCGTTAGCAGCATCCCTTCGTTGGCGAGCGCTCGCTCCATGGCCCGGGCGGCCTGAATCTGTGTGTCATCGGCACCGCTATAGGCGACCAATGGTACCATGCTGACGTTCAGGGCGTGTTCCGTGCTGTCGTACATCCGCCAGAGCTTTTGTTCCCACGATGTTGGAGTGAGAGTCTCCTTCTGGAATACTTTCAAAAAATCTGCTGTTTCGCTGAAACCGGCACCGGGTGCGGCGGCGGCCCACCGCGAGGCAAAATGAGTCGCCATATGCCAGCACGACGCGCCCCCCAGCGAAAAGCCGCGGACTACCAAGCGATTTTCATCAATGGGATACCGTCGTCGCACCTCGTCGAACGCCTCCCAAAAATCCGTTTCGCCGGCGAAGCGGCTTCCATTGCAATAGCGGCCATAGAGATGCAGAACGAAACTGTCGGCGGGCGTGAATTCACCCCGGTTGCGCATGCGATCCGAAAGGAATGCGAGCTCACTCAATTGTTCCCCGCGGCCGTGAAACCAGAAGTCCAGCCGATGGCGTCGACCTGATCCCGGTTCCCAAGAATCGGGGACAACGAGCCCGAAGGGTTGGATTGAGCCATCAATTCGTGACCGGTAACCGCCGACCACCAGGCCGCGCTGGCTTGTCCAGGGGCTCTTTCCGGAGCGGAGAGCGGCCACGCGGAGAAAACCCTCGTTCAGTTGGTGGCGCGCGGCGTCGAATTCATTGGTTCGGAACACTTCCTCGTAGCGGAAGGCCCAGTCGACGGACTTGTGAAAAATCTGCACATCCGGCAGGAGTGCCAGCAGTGCGGGCTGATTGGACAGGGACTGGCGGAGCGAGAGCAACTCGGTGCCCAATCGCTGCGCGCCGGCGGCCATTTCTTCGTGAAGGGCGGCGGGAATGGGAATACCCGGCGGAGGTACGCGGCGAACGTTGTCGAGGCGATTATCGGCGGGACCATCGGCGGCGAGTCGGAATCCGGTCCAGACGAGCAAGGCGGCGAGAACAATTTGCGGGTGCATTCCGCGAGCCGATCAGGTGAGGGGCAATTGGTCAACCCAAGGCCGGCGTCCCTGATCCGCGGATAGGAATCTGAAAATGAGAGAAAAAACTCTCTCCTGTGCTTTTTTCGCTTGCATATGTTATATATGCTGTATCGAACACGAATACGCCGCGCGCATACCACTCCAGTCCAAGACCGCCTTCGGGGCACTTCCCAACTCGGGCACGCAGCGCTATTTCCGCGCAGACTGTGCTTGCCATGAGAATTGAATTTGTCGCCACCGACTATTGGGGAATGAGAACCACGGATAAACGCCGATAGACGCAGATTCCATGCCCTTCTATCCGCGTCAATCCGTGTTCATCCGCGGTTCTCCTCTCCTTTATCCGCGGTTTTGGGACGCGTCTTTCTGTATTGACAATCGGTGCGAGCCGGGCTAACGGGGCTGTTCACGGAGCTTTATTACGCCATGAAATTAAGACGATCCAGGGCCGGGAGTGGGTGCCGTGCATTCACTCTCATCGAACTTCTGGTGGTGATCGCCATTATCGCCATCTTGGCGGGGATGCTGCTCCCGGCGTTAGGCAAGGCCAAGAGGATGGCGAAAAAGATCAAGTGTACCTCGAATTTGCATCAAATCGGTCTTGGGGTTCTCTTGTACGCGCCCGATCACGGCGGGCGGTTGCCCCAATACAACGCCCTCAACAGGCCGGTGATGGAGGATTCGCTTTTTCAGAATTGCAAGTATTATCTTTGGGGAGGAAAGCCAACTTATACGGATGTGTCGGGAAAGACCCATCGCGAGCGCCTGCTGACCAAGTATATGGGCGAATTCATTGCGGAATGCCCGCTCGACAAGGGGTACGGACCTAATTCCGGACTCGATCCCAAACAGTTTAAGGGCAGTTTCTATAAACTGTACGGCAGCAGTTATTCCTATCAAATGGCCATCCTCGATCTGAAAGGGAAAAGCAAGGCATTCGAATTCCAAACCACCGAGATTCTATGGAACCGCCGGACTGAGGAAATCGAAGAACCCTCCCATTTGATTATGTCGGGAGATTTAACCGTTGCCTACGTGGAGTATTTTACCCACGGCCGAAGCCCGAGTTACAGCGCCTTTCAAATGCACAATCCGCTGACCTACGAGGCCAATCTGCTGTTTGTAGACGGTCACGTCGCCTCCAAGGTGATGCGCCCGGAGCCAAATCACCTCCGAAATAGCGATTACGCGGTGGTTCGTCCCTAAGCTTGCGGGCGGTCGGGGTCGGGCAAAGGTGTTGGCTTTCCGTGGCTGTTGCGTTTTTCGGGGGGTGGAGCCCGCGGATGCTGCGCGTCTTTCTCCAGATCTGGAGGGACACGCTGCCAAACCGGCGGGTGCAGGGGTGAGTGAGGATGGGCTTTTTTTTTCGGCCAAATGAGAATTGCTGAGGTTGCGGATTGCGGTCGATCGCGGCGGCACGGCACAGTTCCAGACGATGAGTCCTCGACCGCTATCGGAAGCCCTGTTTACTGAAGCCTTGAAGCACATTCCGGGCGGGGTGAATTCGCCCGTGCGTGCATTTCGCGGTGTGGGTGGGAACCCATTCTTCGTTCGGTCTGCCAAAGGAGCCTACGTCACCGATATCGACGGGCATGCACTCCTGGACTACGTTGGCACGTGGGGTCCGGCGATTCTGGGTCACGCGCATCCATCCATCATCGGGGCGGTCAAGGCGGCGGCGGAGCAGGGGACGAGTTTTGGAATTCCCAATCCCTATGAAGTGGATCTGGCGCGGCGAGTAAAGGAATACGTTCCGGGGGTCGAAAAGGTTCGCTTTTGTAATTCCGGAACTGAGGCCTGTATGACCGCCATACGGCTCGCGCGTGGGTTCACCGGACGCGACACGTTGGTGAAGTTTGATGGCTGCTATCACGGTCATGCGGACTCGCTGCTGGTGAAGGCCGGGTCGGGGGCATTGACGCTGGGGAATCCAGACAGTGCGGGTGTTCCGGCAGATTTTGCCCGGCATACGATGGTGCTGCCGTTCAATGATTTCGATGCCCTGCGAAGTCTTTTTGGGGCGCAAGGCGACTCGTTGGCAGCGGTGATCGTTGAAGGCATTCCGGCCAATGCCGGTTTGTTCCTGCCGGAGCCTGGATTTTATGAGGAACTACAATGCCTCTGCCGCCGACACGGGACTGTGTTCATTATCGACGAAGTGATGACGGGGTTTCGCCTGGGGCTTTCGGGAGCGCAGGGGCGGTTTGGGTGGACACCGGACCTGTCGTGTTTCGGAAAGATCATCGGGGGAGGGTTGCCGGTGGGGGCTGTTGGCGGCCGGGCGGAGATCATGGACTATCTGGCCCCGTTAGGTCCGGTGTACCAGGCTGGCACGTTGAGCGGGAATCCGCTGGCCATGGCGGCAGGATTGGCGGCCTTGAGCGAGTTGGCGGATGGGGCCGTCTACGCACGCTTGGAGGCCTTGGGCGCTGAACTGCGAACCGGAATGGGCGCGGTCGCCCGGCGCGCGCGAGTGGACGTACAATGGCAGTCGATCGGGTCCATGTTTTGCGGCTACTTCTGCGGTCAGCCGGTGCGAAATTTGGCCGATGCATTACGCAGCGATCGCGACCGATTCGCGCGATTTTTTCACGGAATGTTGGCCGAGGGAATTTACTTCGCGCCGTCGCAATTCGAGGCGGGATTCCTGTCCGCAGCCCACACTGCCGACGACGTTGAGCGAACGGTGCGGGCGGCGGAGCGGGTTCTCAACCGCATTTAACGAATGGGTGAGCGGTGCGCGTCGAAGCCAACGCACGAAGCCAACGCAGGCGTCTAGGTCACAAACTCCAGGGCGGGTACGCTTGGAATGATCCCCCGTTGGGCGGCACAACTCAGGAAACGGCGAATGCTTTCCCGACCCCGCTCGCCGTAGTCGAGGGTCCAGTGATTTACGTACATGCCGACGAAGCGATCCGCCAATTCAACGCCCATGTCCCGGGCGTATTGCAGAGCATGACGGACCGCTTCCGTCCGATGGTCCAGACTAAATTGAATACTCGTGGTGAGGATGTCGGAAATCTGTTTTCGCAAGTGGGGATGGATTCGCTTGTGGATGACATTGCCACCCAACGGAAGGGGAAGTCCTTCATTTTCCTGTCCCCACCAGACGCCCAGGTCCGCGCAAACCGTTAGCCCTTCATTTTGATACGTCAACTGCCCTTCGTGAATGATCAAGCCGGCCTCCGCCCGCCCCTGTCGGACCGCCGTGAAGATTTCATCGAATGGAACCACGATATAATTTAAGTCGACCGCCGGGCGATCCAGCCAGAGTTGGAGCGCCAGAAAGGCACTGGTCATGGTGCCGGGAATGGCGATGCGCCGCGGGCGAAGTTCATCCCGAGAAAACGGTTTTTTGGCGACCACCATGGGTCCGTATCCGTCCCCCATGCTGGCCCCGCTGGGGAGCAAAGCGTACTGTTCGCAGACGTGGGCATAGGCATGGATGCTGATGGCGGAGATATCGAGCTCGCCGCGGGTCGCCCGTTCATTGAGAGTTTGGATGTCCTGGAGTATATGCTCAAACTCGAGGCCGGGTGTCGCGATCAAACCCTTGGCCAGTCCGAAAAACATGAAAGCATCGTCGGGATCCGGCGAATGCCCGAGTGTTAGTTTTCGAAGTTGCATGGGTGACAGGCTAGCCTAAGGAACGCCCGTCCAGAAGTCGGAACTGCCGGGCTAGGCTCCATCGGGCTGACGTTGGAGTTTAGGGCGTTCCCCGAACAATGCGGTACCCAATCGGATCAGGGTCGATCCTTCCTCGACGGCCACTTCCATATCTCCGCTCATCCCCATGCTCAGCACGGGTAGCCGAGCCCCCAACTGTTGCTCGCACTCGCGCTTCAATTCGTACAGAGCTCGAAATACCGGGCGTGCCCGCTCCGGGTCGGTTGAGTACGGCGCGAGGGTCATCAGTCCATGGATTTCCAGTTTCGGAAGGGCGTTGATCAGGTCGAGGGACGTCAGCACTTGATCACGTTGCCATCCAAATTTCGAGGCTTCACCGGCGATATTGACCTCCAGAAGGATGGGCAGCGTCTTGGCTTGCTTGGCGGCGCACCGTGACAATTCCTGGGCGAGCGGCAGGCTGTCGACGCTTTGCACCATCGAAAATAAGCCGACGGCGTCCCGGCATTTGTTGGACTGCAGATGCCCGATTAAATGCCAACGGAGGCGGCCCGGCAGTTGTGGAATCTTAAGACGCGCCTCCTGAACTCGGCTTTCGCCAAAAAGTTGCAGCCCCAGGCTTGCGGCGGCGGCGATCGTGCTGGGCGGATGATTCTTGCTCACAGCCATCAATTCCACCGTGTCCGGCGTGCGGCCCGAGCGGTCACAGGCGATGGCGATACGAGCCCGAATTCGGTCAAGGTTTTCGGCGAGAGCCATACGGGCGAATCTAATCTCGGAAAACCCCCTCTGCCAATGCTGGCTAGGCGGATTTCGACAGATCGAAATTCAGCAGAGTTCGCTGCCAAGGCAGCAGGGCTTCCCACTGTCCCGGATCTTGGCGGCCCAGGGCAAACAATGTGGATTTTGAAGCAATCAAGGTGGGATCAATCTCCAGTTTTTTTGCCTCAGCGTCCCGATAACATCGGTACTTTTCCGCCAGATCAAGTTCGGGGCGCGTCATCCGACGGTTGTAGACACGGATGTGGCGGGGTCGTTTGTCGGCGGGCACGGCCAAGCCGCGCTCAATGGCTCCGAGCACATCCTGCCGGCGACGGTGGGTAAGAAAATGGGGAAGCCGAAGCCCTCCCGTCGAGCCCTTCGCCGCCGCTTCCGCTGCAAGGTCGCTGAGCAGCTCATGACTGAGGATGAAGAAAGGCGGCCGACCCGTCCGCAGGGCGTCCATTTCGCGCCAGTGCCACAGTTCCCGTAAGACAGCCAACCCGGTTTCGTCGAGGCGGTCATGTCCTTTGGTCCGCCAGACGGTTTCGTGTTCAACGACTCCCGGCTTGGCGCAATCCGCAATCAATCGTTGACAGGACTGTGCATGCCAATCGAGGCGGCCACAGCTCGTTAGCTTTTCGCTCAAGAGCCGCTGGAGTGGTCGCAGATGGCGGACATCGTTCAAGGCGTAGGTGACCATTCGATCCGTCAGGGGCCGTTTACCCCAATTGGCCTTTTGCGCACCCTTCTCAAGCGTAATCCCGAGAAATCGAGTGAGGACATCATTCAAGCCGAACCGCTCCTCGCCCACCATTCGGGCCGCCCACATCGTATCGAAGATAGTGGTCGGTCGAAAATGATGCCCTTGAAACAACAGCCGCAGGTCGTAGTCAGCGGCGTGAAAGATCAATTCGCGGCCGTCGAGTGAGTCCCACAGTGGTTCGAGATGCAGATCGGCCAACGGATCCACCAGGGCTTCACCCCCCTCAAAGGCGAGTTGGATGAGGCACAGTTTTTCCGGGTAGGCATGCAGGCTGTCGGCCTCGGTGTCGAGTGCCACCCAGGCCGATCGCCGGATTTGCTCGACGACGGTGTGAAGCTCAGAAGCAGTATGAATCAACTTCGTGATTGTGTCGGGCCTTGGGTCGCGCGTGGCAAGTGGAAGTTGAGGTTGGGCAACGGAATAGTGTATCGGGTAGACTGCTGAAAATGGAACAGTTCGAACGCGCGGAACGGATTCGACGAGCCCTGCCGGCAGGTGGGCTATTTGCCAATCAACAGTGGCGAACGGCGCTCGACCCCTTCCCGCTCGACTCGGTCATCGCGCGGGACATCGAGAGTTTGGGTCGAGTTCTCCTCCAATTTTACCGATCGGTAAACCTCCTTTACCGGCGCAGTACGGAGGGACGCAGCCCCGGTTGGGTCGCAGGGTTGCTGGATCAGGGGAAATCGCCCGAACTGGTATCCTGGCAGCGCAACGCTGTGTTCCGAAATGAATTGCCGCGCGTAATCCGGCCCGATTTATTGCTCACTGAAGAGGGGTTGGTGGTGACAGAATTGGATAGCGTACCGGGCGGGATCGGGTTGACGCAGTGGTTGAACGAGACGTATTCGCGGCTGCCCGCTTCCGGAACCGATGGGCCGAGGTGGGTGGAAGTTCTTGGGGGGTCGACTGGAATGAGGGACGGGTTTGGCTCGATTTTCGGGGATGCCACGCACGTTCAGTTGGTGGTTTCTGCGGAGTCGGCCTCGTATCGGCCCGAGATGGAATGGCTCGCTCAAGGCGATGCCCGATTTCAGGTGCGAGACACCGCGTTCGTGGATTTCCAACCCGGGGATGCAGTCTATCGATTTTTCGAGCTTTTCGACCTGCCTAATGTTGCCAATGCCGGACAAATTTTTGCGATGGCTGCCCGGAAAGAGATTCGGCTCACACCGCCGCCCAAGCCAATTTTTGAGGAAAAACTGCTCTTCGCACTTTTGTGGAATCGCAACCTCCATGCGTTCTGGCGGCAGGAACTGGGGGAGTCGTTCTTTCAACGCCTGCTCCGGATCGTGCCCCGCAGTTGGGTGTTGGATCCCGCGCCGCTGCCGCCGCACGCAGCCTATCCCGGACTCGACCTCACCGATTGGCAGCAACTGAAAAGTTTGTCCCAGCGAGATCGCGACCTGATCCTCAAGATTTCTGGCTATTCGGAGAATGCCTGGGGTGCGCGGGGAGTATCGCTGGGCAGTGATTTAAGCACTGCCGATTGGAGCGCGGCGGTGGACCATGCTCTTCAGGCCTGGCCTGCCTCGCCCTACGTTCTCCAACGGTATCACAAACCTCGGATCGCCGAGATCGAGTGGTATGATTTCGAGGCGCGAGCCGCCCAGAAAATGCAGGGCCGCGTGCGGCTGTGCCCGTACTATTTTGCGAGCGGAGACGGCGATGCGATCCGCACCCACCTTGGAGGAGTTCTGGCGACGATCTGTCCGGCGAACAAGAAAATTATCCATGGCATGACGGACGCAGTTTTGGCGCCGTGTGCGGTGGGTGCAGTTGATCGTGCCTAACGCCGACCGTCGTACCACATGTGACACGCCTCTCGGTCCGAAAGCATCCGACGGGGGCGAAACACCGCCCGGAAAAAAAACCAAAAGAACTCGCGCGGCGTATAAAGCTTCACCTTGCGTGCGGAGGTCAGGAGTCGGGGCCGGGCGATGATTTCCACGGTGCGGTGCTTGCTGGCGGCCAAATTCTTCAGGCGCTGTGACAAGTCGAGTTCCTCGCCGGCGAAAAGGTGTTCGCTGAACCCGCCCAGATCCCGGAAGGCCTGAGCGTCCACAAAGATGAAGGAGCCCGCCATGTGCCGGGCCAGGCGGCTCCAGCAACTCCATAAGGCGGTGGCCAGTCGTACCCAGCCGCCGGATTCATCCAGTTCGATCGCGGCTCCCCCGGCGATAACGCGGCCACGGGCGATGCGGGCGGCCATCTCGGCGAGCAGCTCAACGGACGGCTGTGAATCGGCGTCAATGAATACCAGCCAGTCGCCGCGAGCCCCGGCAGCACCGGTGTTACGAGCCCGGCCGATCTGATTGACCGGTTCGAAAACAACGGTGGCACCCGCGTTCCGGGCGACGGCCGCGGTTTGATCCGATGAATTGTTGTCGCAGACGATTACTTCGCTGGACCAGCCGAGCGGTTCGAAGGCGGTCCGGGCCTTGGCAATGGCAGCCAGGGTGGTTGGCAGAAGCTTCTCTTCGTTGAAAGCAGGAATGACGATTGAGATGAGCACCGTGTTCAAAGATTGCAGCCAGACTCGAATCCCGCCAGCCCGGTTTCCAGCATTGAAACCTAATCTGCAAACGGCATAGCGTTGCTGCAACGTTACGTAAACCGACTCAACAAAGCATCCCAAGCCATGCCAAACCCCTGGACCGGAAGAGGGAATCCGTACACACGCAAGGAAGTTGTCGCCCGGCTGCGGGCAACGCTCAAGGAGGGCAACGCTGTGATTGCCGCGGGAGCGGGAACGGGTATCAGCGCCAAATTTATCGAGAAGGGTGGTGCGGACTTAATCATCATTTATAATTCCGGCCGGTTTCGGATGGCTGGGCGTGGTTCCACCTGTGGGCTGATGGCCTATGGCGACGCCAACGCGATTGCCATGGAGATCGGTGAGCATGAAGTGCTGCCCGTTGTGGAGGAGATTCCCGTGATCTGTGGCGTACATGCAACGGATCCTCGCCGCCGCATGTGGCACTGGTTGCTTCAGGTTAAGGATATGGGCTTTAGCGGCGTAAACAACTTTCCAACGCATACCATTGTTGACGGCCATTTCCGCCAGGTGCTTGAGGAAACCGGGATGAGCGTGAAGCAGGAGTTCGAAATGGTGGCCCTCGCGCGGCGAATGGATTTGTTCACCATCGTCTACGTCGCTACGCCCGAGGAGGCGGTGGAAATGGCGAAGGCCGGCGCGGATACCATTATTGCCCACGTCGGAACAACCGTCGGGGGATCCATTGGGGTGAAAAGCGCGGTGGTGACGATGGACTTTGCCGTCCGGCGCACTCAGGAAATCATTGCCGCCGCTCGACGGGTGCGGAAGGACCTGATTTTTCTCACGCATGGAGGACCCGTCAACACACCGGAAGACGCCGCGTACGTGTTGGAGCGAACGGATTGTCACGGATTTGTCGGGGCCAGCAGCTTGGAGCGCATGGGGGTGGAGGAATCGCTCACGAACCTCACGCGACGGTTTAAGCAGGTGAGGCTCGCGGCGAAGAAACCCCTGTCCAAATTCACTCGAAAACCGACCGCGTGAGATTGCGCCGCTTGGTTTAGTAACTTCAGCCGCCCGCTCGACTGGAAATTATGAAAGCTCTCGATTTTGCCGCCCGCCGGTTTGTCACGGCCGCTGAGAAGGTGGATTTCACTTCGCCCTGGACGCTGGAAGAGTGGATGTGTCGTTCCGATGTGGTGCCCAACCAGGAACTTCTCCTCGTCCGGGCCAACATGGAAGCGGGCCGGAGCCATCCGTTCCACACCCACCCGACTCGCGAGGAAATCATCTACATCCTCTCGGGCCGGGCCGAACAGTGGTGCGGCCGGGAGCACCGCATTTTGGGGCCCGGCGAGATGCTGCTCATTCCGAAAGGAGAGGTACACGGAACCTACAATCCCTTCCGTGAGCGCCTTGTTTTTCTGGCGATTCTCTCCCCCGCCAATGCCCCAGAACCCGGAATTGTCGATGTGTCCGCCCAGGAACCCTGGGCCTCCTTGCGGAGAGACTTTCCGCCCTGTGCCTAACGGCAAATGGCAAACGGAATTTGCAGGATGCCCTTGCCGGCGGCCCGCCGCCTTCTATCGTAGGGTCGCATGAGTAATGTTGCGGTGCCGGTGGAACTGGCGGGATTACGGGTAACAGTTGATCGACTGGTCTATCGCCGATTGACCCCCGAGCAATCCCCGGAACCTCATTCGTTCGTCTACTTTATCACCATTCACAATGATTCGAAGCTGACGGTAACCATCAAGGGCCGCAAATGGGTCGTGAACCACGACGATGGCAATACGCTCGTCGTCGAAGGGGATGGGGTGGTCGGAGAAACCCCATTGATTCCGCCGGGGGGCCGTTTCAGTTATAATAGCCAGCACATCCTTTCCACCCCCTCCGCTGTCGCAGAAGGCGCTTACCTTGGGATCGATGAAAACGGGCGACGCATCATTACCCGGATTCCCAAGTTTCGCATGACGGTGCCGGACGTTGCCGGGCGTTAGGGGCGGAGGGGGAGGGGGAGGGGGCAGTGATCAGTGATCAGTGATCAGTGATCAGTGGTCAGTGGTCAGTGGTCAGTGGTCAGTGGTCAGTGGTCAGTGGTCAGTGGTCAGTGGTCAGTGGTCAGTGGTCAGTGGTCAGTGGTCAGTGGTCAGTGGTCAGTGGTCAGTGGTCAGTGGTCAGTGGTCAGTG
>CAMAUY010000007.1 GCA_945861565.1 Akkermansia muciniphila | reverse complement strand
CGATCGCGGTGAAGTCGGGTGGCTCCGGCGACGTGACGGAATCGCACCGCCTCTGGCATCATCCCAAAACCAAACAGCGCATTGGCTCGGGAGTGATTCATGACGGTCACATCTACATCCTCAATGACCCTGGCGTGGCGGAGTGTTTCGAGTTGGAAACCGGGAAATTAATCTGGGAGGAACGACTCCGTGGTCCGGCGGCGAAGTCCGAAAATTGGTCGTCGATGGTACTGGCGAACGGGAAACTTTACGTGATCAATCAGGGCGGCGACGCCTTCGTGCTCAAAGCGGGCCCAAAATTCGAGATGCTGGCGACGAACTCGCTTGGCGAACCAGCAATCGCCTCGATGGCGGTGTCCGACGGCGATCTGTTCGTCCGCACACACAAGGCGCTGTGGTGTTTTCGCGAGAGCCGGAAGTGATGCCCCTTGTCCCTGGAACACTGTCAAACAGACATGCTCGAAATTTGGAAACGTCTCGTGCCCGTGAAGCCAATGCTTTTGCTTGGGCTCACGGTCTCATTGCACGGGGCCGATTTCCCGGTTCCCTACAATTCGGAGCGCTCCACGGAACCGCTCATGCCGGCCGAACACGCGGCGCGTGGGATGGCCATGCCGCCAGGTTTTCGATGCACCGTGTTCGCGAGCGAGCCGGATGTGCAGAACCCCATTGCGATGGCTTGGGATCCCAAAGGCCGCATGTGGATCGCCGAGAACTATACGTATGCAGGGAACACCCAGCACTTCGACCTTGGACTGCGCGATCGCGTCATCATCCTTGAAGACAAAGACAACGATGGACGGGCGGAGTCACGCAAGGTGTTCACCGATGCCGTACAAATGTTGACCAGCGTCGAGATCGGACGCGGCGGAGTATGGCTGATGTGCCCGCCGCAGTTGCTCTTTATTCCAGACAAAAACGCCGACGACGTGCCGGATGGTCCGGCGGAAGTCGTGCTGGATGGCTTCACCGTTGCGGAGGCCAACTACCACAACTTCGCCAATGGCTTGCGCTGGGGGCCGGATGGCTGGCTTTACGGTCGCTGCGGTCACTCGTGCCCTGGGCGACTGGGTGTGCCGGGTACGCCGGATGCGTTGCGCGTGCCGATCAAGGGCGGGCTTTGGCGGTATCATCCCGAGCGCAAAATTGTGGAAGTGCTCACGTATGGCACGACGAATCCCTGGGGGCACGATTGGGATGCGAATGGCGAGTGCTTTTTCATCAACACGGTCACTGGGCACCTCTGGCATCTAATCCCAGGTTCCCATTTAAAGGACTCAAACCCGTCGCCAAACCCGGCGATTTATGACCGGCTCGATACGATTGCGGATCACTACCACTTCGACGCGATCGGCGGTTGGCAGCGGTCCAAGGAGCGGACTTCGAATGCGTATGGCGGCGGACATGCACACATCGGCATGATGATCTATCAGGGCGACGCGTGGCCGGAGTCGTATCGAGGCAAGCTTTTTACGCTCAACATGCATGGCCGGCGCACGAACGTGGAGCGGTTGGAACGGATGGGAAGCGGGTATGTGGGCCGTCATCAGCCGGATTTGTTCCAGGCGGTTGATCCCTTCTTTCGTGGTCTCGAGATCAGCACCGGGCCGGATGGCAATGCGTTCATCATGGACTGGAGCGACATCGGCGAATGTCACGAATTCACCGGCGTGCATCGCACAAGCGGACGCGTTTTTAAGATCAGCTACGGCGATCCCCGGCCGCCGAAGCCCATGCTCAAACCGAATTGCCTGATGGGCACGGGCCAGCTGCCGACGTTGTGGAAGCAATATCAGGACGGGAACACTACACCGGTAATGCTGCGCGAGTGGCTCGCAGACAAGGACGAACACGTTCGCGTCTGGGCGATTCGTTTGCTCACGGACTTCTGGCCGTTGGATACCCTCATTGGCCCCCGAGCGACCACGGTCTATCCCGACGACCCCGAGTCGCTCGCAGCCTTCGAGCGCATGGCTCGCGAGGATCCATCGGGTCTCGTGCGACTCACACTGGCCTCGACATTACAGCGCTTGCCCCTGCAACGCCGTCAAGCGCTTGCCATGGCGCTTGTCTCGCATCGTGAGGATGCGAATGACCGCCAGATGCCTGCGATGATTTGGTTCGGAGTCCATCCACTCGCCGATAAGCACGCCAAGGCGCTCGTGGCCATCGTGACCGCGAGCGAGTGGCCGGATCTGTATCGATGGACGGCGCGACGATTGATTGAATTGACCTCGACGGATCGCGAGATTACGGAGGCACGTGATTCGCTCCTGGCCAAGAGCGGCAGTCCCATGACTCCCCAGGAGTGCCGCACGTCGGTCCTGCGGGGCTTGGCGGAAGGACTGAAGGGCGTGCGCAAGGCGGAGGCACCGCCGGGCTGGGAGCGGTTTGCGAAGACCTTCGGCGAGGAACACAGTGCGTTAGTCAATGAACTGCGCACGGTCTTCGGGGACGGTCGGGCACTCGATGAAATCAAACGAACGGCATTGGATGCAAAAGCCGGGGTCCGGATACGGCAAACCGCGCTCAAGACCCTTATCGATAACCGACCTGCGGATCTCCAAACGATTTGCGAGACGGCATTGGAGACGCGCGAGCTGGACGTCACCGCTGTGCGCGGTCTCGCGTTGTTTGGCGATGTCGCCATGGCCGAGAGAATTTTAAAGCGGTACCGCTCCCTTTCGGTATCGGCACGCCCCGTGGCCATCGAGACGCTGACGTCGCGCCCCACCTTCGCCTCGCTGCTGCTGAAAGAAATCGCTGCGGGCAAGATCGCTCGTACCGACCTCACGGCGTTTCACGCCCGACAGATCCGGGGTTTCAACGATGCGGCCCTGTCCAAACAACTGAGCGCAGCCTGGGGCGACTTGCACGAATCGACTGCGGAAAGCGTACGATGGATCCACGATCTAAAAGCCAGGCTCACCTCTGACGAACTTGCGAAGGCCAGTCTCAGCAAGGGCCGCGTGCTCTTCCAGGGTACCTGCGCACCCTGCCACACGCTTTATGGAGAAGGCGCGAAGATTGGCCCCGACCTCACCGGCTCCGGGCGCGCGAACATCGATTACCTCCTCGAGAATATCGTCGACCCGAGCGCGGTGGTAAGTGCCGAGTATCGCAACAGCAACGTGACGTTGAAGGATGGCCGTGTGCTCGCCGGCCTCATGACGACCCGTACCCAGCGCACGCTGTCGCTGCGGACGGTGACCGAAGAGCAGACCGTGGAGCTGAGCGAAGTGGTGAAGGAAGACGTGTCACCGTTGTCGATGATGCCGGAGGGTTTGTTGCGGGCGCTGCAACCGGAGCAGGTACGCGATTTACTCGCTTACTTGATGCATCCAGTGCAAGTTTCCGTGCCGAAGTAAGCCGAACGCCAATCTCCTTGCCGGCCGGAAGTTGGCGTTCGAAGCTGCCTGAGTTTCCTTAGGTAGCGGACGCCGCGCTGCGGCGTCCCCGCGCCGTTTAGGCGCGGCCGAACCGCGCTGCGGCCCTGTCCGCCCGCTGGACGCGGGCGGGGTTGTCGCAGCGCGACAACCTCTACCAACAACATCGGGATGCACCGCCGGTTCAGGGGAAGTGCTATTCTCACTTCTCCAAAATGAAAATTGCTGCGAGTGTTCCACACGACAGCCACACACTAATGAAAATTCGAGAAATCCGCTGCGCAGGTTTGCGCGGTGCCACCCCTGAAGGAGGCTGGAGCAATGAACTTCGGCCCGAAGACTGCGTTCACACGCTCATTGCCGTTCACACCGACGAGGGCGCCGTCGGCCTTGGCAGCGTGTTCACTAACGACGCGCTGGTGCGTGCGTCGCTTTCCGTCCTTGAACCGCTCTATCGGGGCGAAAATGCGCTGGAGCCCGAGCGCGTGAGCGAAAAGCTGCACCAAAATATGTTCTGGCTCGGTCGTGGCGGTTCGATCACGCATGCCATTAGCGGCATCGATATCGCGTTGTGGGATCTGCTGGGCAAAGCGACGGGACAACCCGTCGGTCGTTTGCTCGGTGGACGTTATCGCGAACGCGTCCAACCGTATGCGTCGCTGCTGATGGATGAGCCAGCGAAACTGCGCGACCATCTGCTGGCGGTGAAGGCTCAGGGTTTTCGTGCCTTCAAGATCGGCTGGGGACCGTTCGGTCGTCGCAATGCTGCCACCGATGAAGCCATCGTGAAAGCAGCCCGCGAAGCGGTGGGGCCCGATTCCCGTCTGATGGTCGATGCCGGGGGAAGCGACGCCTTTTGGCCGAACGGATACAAGTGGGCGATCAACACGGCGACGATGCTCACCGACTACGATGTTCACTGGTTTGAGGAAGCGTTGATCCCCGACGCGCTCGAAGACTACGTGAAGCTGCGCGAACATTCGCCCGTGCCGATCTCCGGCGGCGAAGTCCTCACCCGTCGCCAGTCTTTCCAACCTTGGCTCGAAGCCCGCGCCTTCGACATTGTGCAACCCGATGTGACTAAAGTCGGCGGTATCAGTGAAGAGCGCCGCATCGCCTGGATGGCTCAAGAGCACGGCGTTCGTTTTATTCCGCATGGCTGGAACACCGCGGTCGGCCTAGCCGCCGATTTGCAGCTTGCCTCCGCCTTTCCGGCTACCGATCTTGTCGAATATCTCACCGGCTCGCCTTTCATTGACGAAATCACGGTTGGCGGTTGGCAGCTTGACCCGGACGGCATGCTGGCCATTTCCTCCAAGCCAGGTCTCGGCCTGGAGCTTGATCCCGATGCCCTCAAGAAATATACGGGCGGAGAAAATCTGTTATTGAGCAATTAGAAAGATTCCTTCATGCGCTCTCGAATGAGCAACCGTATCCTCCATGGACTCGCCTGTGCGGCGGCGCTCATCGCGGCACCGTCTCAGGGCGCTGACCTGAACCCGTCCGACCCGGTTGCCGGCCGGAGCCACTGGGCGTTTCGCCCCTTGGCAGTAACGCGCCCTGCGGTCACTCAGGCGGGTGATTGGTCCCGATCGCCGATCGATGACTTCATCATGGCACGCCTTGAGGTCGCCCGTCTGCGGCCTGCCGCCGATGCGTCGCCGCGAGCGCTGATTCGCCGGCTCTATTTTCAACTGATCGGCATACCGCCGACTTCGGAGGAGGTGCGATCGTTCCTGGAAGATCAGCGGCCAGACGCATTTGAGCGCGTTGTTGATACCCTGTTAAGGTCCCCCCAGTTCGGTGAGCGCTGGGGTCGGCATTGGCTCGACCTGGCGCGCTACGCCGATTCCAATGGCTTGGACGAGAACTTCCTCTTTCGCGAAGCTTGGCGTTATCGGAATTGGGTGATTCACGCGGTGAACGCAAATATGCCTTTCGACCGTTTCGTGCTCGAACAGATCGCCGGGGATGCCCTGCCCTTCGATTCCACGGAACAACGCGATCAGCAACGAATCGCCGCCGGATTCCTGGTGGTGGGCGCGAAGGTGTTGTTGGGCAACGACCCAATGCGGCAGCGAATGGAAGTGGCCGATGAGCAGATCGACACGATTGGTCGCACCTTTCTCGGTCTGACACTTGGCTGTGCCCGATGCCACGATCACAAGTTCGAGCCGGTTCCCAGAGCCGACTACTACGCGTTGGCGGGGATCCTGACATCGACCCAGGTGATGGAGCAACGCCACATGCTCGGAGAGCAGCGCGTCATGGAAAGACTGGTCGGACTCGGCCCGGACGGCGACGTGTTGAATGCCAGCTACGAGAAATATTGGCGCGAAGTTCCCATGTTTAAAGAGCGGTCAAAACAAGCCAAGTCCGCTTTGGAATTCCTCGAAAAGGGGGATGCGGACGCATTTAAAGCCCTTCTTGAAAAGCAGCCGGACGCCGTGTCGGAAGGCGCTAAGAACCTGACATTGCCCGTCGAGAAACGAGTGGAGTCCCAGAAATCATTCGTTGCAGAATTGAATGATATCCTCGCCAAACCGCCGAAGATTCCGCCGCGCGCCATGATTCCCAGCGACGTGGACGCGCCGGCAGATGAGGCGATCCGCCTCGCCGGGCAGTTTGACCGACCGGGCGAACGCGTGCCGCGGGGATTTCTGCAGGTCGTCAGCCGGGTTGCCAGGCCGAAGATTCCCGATGGAAAAAGTGGGCGGATGGAGCTTGCCCGATGGATGACCGATGTCGAAAGCGGAGCCGGACAACTGACCGCCCGCATCCTGGTCAATCGCCTGTGGCATCACTTGTTGGGTCGAGGCATCGTCCGGACCGTCGACAACTTTGGACGAACGGGTGAGATACCCAGCCATCCGGAACTGCTCGACTATCTGGCGCGTGAATTGATCGATTCCGGATGGTCGATCAAAGCGGTCGTGCGCAAAATCGTCCTGAGTCGAACCTTCGCCATGAGTAGCGCGCACAATGGCAAGGCTCACCTCATCGATCCGGACAACCATTTGCTCTGGCGTGCCCACCGCCGCCGTCTCGACCCCGAGGCATTGCGCGATGCGATGCTAAGGGCGGCTGGGCAGTTGGATCTGTCGCCGATGGATTCCACGGTGTGGTATCTGGGAGACCAGGCTACCGCGGTCGGAAAGAATGAAGTGCGGCGGCGAACCGATTTTCCGTGTCGAACGGTTTACCTGCCGGTGATTCGAAACGATTTGCCGGAACTGTTCCAGGTGTTCGACTTTGCGGATCCCCACTCGACAACCGGTGCGCGCCCACAGACCACCGCCGCAACCCAGGGGCTCTTCATGCTGAACGATCGGATGGTCATGGATGCCGCCGAATCTCTGGCGCGGCGGATTCTGGCCGATAACCGAATCCCTGCGCCGGGCGCTCGGATCGATAAAATGTTCGATCTGATTCTCAACACACCACCGACCGACGACGAGCGTGAGGCCTTTCTGGCTTTTGTGCAGAAATCGGAAAAGAGGCTGACGGAGGAAGGCGGCACCGAACCCGCCGTTCGCGCCTGGTCGATGGCCTGCCATGCGATGTTTTCAATGAGCCGATTCCAATTCTTGGAGTAATACCATGCACTGCGATCAATTCACTCATTCCATCACCCGGCGAGCCATGCTGCGCGCCAGCGCCGGTGGATTCGGCCACTTGGTGTTGTCGGCGCTCGCTGCCCGCGGCGTCGCGGCCTCCGGACTGGCACCCGGCCCGGGGCTTTCGACCGCTCAAGTTCCGCATTTCGCTGCCCGCGCCAAACGCATCATCTTCCTCTTCATGTGGGGTGGGCCCAGTCATGTGGATTTGTTTGACCCAAAGCCGCGCCTGAACCAAAACACCGGGAAACCGCTGACGGGGAAAGACGTCGGCGACAAGCGCGATCAAGTCGGGCAGGCCTTGGGGTCGCCGTTCAAATTCGCCCAGCACGGCCAAAGCGGCATCTGGATGAGCGAGCTTTTTCCTCACCTGGCCCGGCAGGCGGACAAGCTTTGTGTTATGCGCTCGATACACACCGAAGGCAGCGCTCACGGCGAAGCCCTGTTGAGATTGCACACCGGCCAGGCCAATCTCGTGCGGCCCAGTGTCGGTGCCTGGGTTAGTTATGGGTTGGGGTCGGAAAGCGACAATCTCCCGGCGTTCATCACCCTTTCGCCCCCGCGCGGTCACGGTGGCGTGCAGAACTACGGGAGTGCCTTCCTGCCCGCCATCCACCATGGCACCGCGATCGGTTCCGCTGAGATCCCGATTGCGAAGGCCGTGATTCCAAACCTGACCAATCAACGGCTCAATCCAGATCAGCAACGCAGCCAGCTCGATCTTGTTCAATCGCTCAACCGAACTCACCTTCGAGACGCCGAAATGGATCCAGGCATCGAGGGACTGATCGGCAGCTACGAACTTGCATTCCGCATGCAATCGACGATGCCCCAGATCATGAGCCTCAGCGACGAATCGCAGGCAACCCTCGACCTCTACGGCGTCGGATCCGAGCCGACCAATAACTTTGCGCGTCAATGCCTCCTGGCCCGGAAATTCGCCGAACGGGGCGTACGCTATATCCAGGTTTCCACCGACTACACCTGGGATCACCACAATAAGGTCGAAAAGGGCCACATCGAGGAGGCCGCCAAGGTGGACCAGCCCATCGCCGGCCTGCTCCAGGATTTGGACCAGCGCGGCCTCCTTAAGGACACGCTGGTCCTCTGGGGCGGGGAATTTGGCCGCACGCCGACGGTTGAAAACGGCGACGGCCGCGGGCACCATCCGCAGGTTTTCACCATGTGGATGGCAGGCGGCGGCGTGCGCAACGGGCTTACCTACGGTGCCACCGATGACTTTGGGTTTCACCCCGTTGAAAACCCGGTGCACATGCACGATCTCCATGCGACGTTACTCCACACTTTGGGGATGAACCACGAGCGGTTGACCTACCGTTATGCTGGACGCGATTTTCGTCTGACCGATGTCTTTGGGAAAGTCGTTCACGGTGTTCTGGCATAGGAACAGCACTCCGTGACCGACAGCGAACTCCACCAATTCTTCGAAAACTTCGTCCGGACGTTGCACTCGCGTGGCGTCGTGTGCGGCATTACCAGCGGGTTGGCGTGCGTTCACTACGGTGTGGCGGAAACGACGAAAGACTGCGACTTGCTCTGCCATCCGGGTTCATTCGACACCCTTCTCACTCTGCTCGCGGAAACAAAAATCTCCGGCTCCCCCTGTCACTATCGCGGCCACATCAGTCCTCCGCTCGACGCACGATGGCATCAAGGTGGATGGACCAGTCACTTTCAATGGGGATCCAGGCCGGAATTCACAACGTTGGATGTCTTCGGCCATGCGTTGCGCGAGTCATCACCGTGGCAGGACGACATTGCGGGACTTTACGCCAATGAAAATGTCGTCGCCGAAATGAAACGCACCGACCGCGATAAGGACTGGCCGTATGTCACGTCCCTGGGGGTTGCGCTGCTTCACGCGCGCGATCCCCGCGGCTGGCTGCATCTCTTCGACGCGGATTCCATCTCGGAGATGCTGGAGGCGTATGCGATCCCTGACGAACTGCTTGCAGCCCGACCCGCACTCCAACTTGCGGCGCAGCGCGATCCGGCCCTTCAACACGCGTTGCTGGCGGAACGATATTTCTGGAAGGAATTGGACCGCTTGCGAATCAGCATCTGTCGCGTGGCGCTCCGCCCTTATGTGATGGCGATGGGACGGGAAAACATTACGGCGACTTCCAGTTTTGAGGAAGAACACGCGGTCCGGCTCGCTTGCGCAGAAAAAACTCTGGAAAAACATCCAGTGAGAAGGTACGGCGTGGAACGAATGATTGAAGACGCGCGGACATCCACCGCCGCATTCGTTAATCCCGCACTCATCCGCTGGTTGCCGGACGTGCGGCCTCACTTTAGATTCCTGGCGTCATGAAAGCGCCGACGAAACTTCTTGCGCAATTATCACCGGAAAAACTCGCACTTGTCCGGGAGATCGAACGTGATTTCCATGTCCGCGCTTTCGGTGAAGAACTCGCGAGTGTCAATCTCGATATGACGAAGGAACAGCGGCATCGCTACATCGATTGGATGCGCGAAACAGCGCGGAAACATGGCGTCAAACCAGAAAAGAAATTCCCCTACGACGAGGAATGAGGTGGCAGTGCCACCTGTGCGGTTGAGCAGCGTGGTTTTCCCCGAACCAAGAAAACCGGTCAGGATTGTGACGGGGATTGGATTGGATGGGTTCATGGGTTCAATGGATCGTGCGTTGGAGCGGGTGCAAAACGGACATCGGGCACGACAGGGGTAGAATACCAAAAGAAACCACACTTGCGTTTAGTATGACCAAACGAAATACTACTTTCGTATGGTAAAACGTCAATTTTGGCGGAAACAGGTCGAACAGATGTGGGAACGACGTTCCATCGTCTGGCTCAAAGGCGTCCGCCGCGCGGGCAAGACCTCCCTCGCGCAGACCCTCGACCGCATTGAATACTTCGACTGCGAACTGCCTCGCGTCCGCCGCACGATGGAAGACCCGGAGGAATTTCTGACCGGCCTGCGCGGGAAGCGTATCGTGCTCGACGAGGTGCATCGCCTCGACAACCCTTCGGAACTGCTGAAGATCGCCGCCGACCACTTCCCGACCACGCGCCTGCTGGCGACCGGCTCTTCGACGCTGGGTGCCAGCGCGCGATTCCGCGACACACTGGCGGGGCGGAAGACCGAGCTGTGGCTCACGCCGATGATTCTCGCCGACATGGAGGATTTCGGATGCCGCGACTTGAAGCGCCGGCTCTGGCACGGCGGTCTGCCGCCGTTCTTCCTTTCGCCGGAACCGCCGGAGCGGGATTTCCAGGAATGGATGGACGCCTATTGGGCGAAGGACATCCAGGAACTGTTCCGGTTGGAACGTCGCGCATCGTTCCAACGCTTTCTGGAACTGTTGTTCGCGCAAAGTGGCGGCATCTTTGAGGCGAACAAATTTGCCGCACCGTGCGAAGTCAGCCGCCCGACCATCACGAACTACCTCACCGTGCTGGAGGAAACGATGGTGGCGCTCGTGTTGCGGCCGTTCAACACGCGCCGCGCGACGGAGATTGTTTCCGCACCGAAGGTGTACGGCTTCGACACCGGTTTCGTCTGCGCGCATCGCGGCTGGTCGGAATTGCGGCGGGAAGACCTCGGCGTGTTGTGGGAACATTTTGTTCTCAACGAACTCATCGCCCGAACGCAGTCGGCGGAGTGGCGTTACTGGCGCGACAAAGCCGGGCATGAAATCGACTTCATCTGGCAGCGCCGGGGCCGTGCGCCGCTGGCCATCGAGTGCAAGTGGTCGGCGAAGGATTTCGACGCGACCAACCTGCTCGTGTTCGCGCGCATGTATCCCATGGCCGAGTGCGTGGTGGTGGCCACCGACGCCGAGCCATCGTTCCGGCGAACCTACGACAACCTCTCAGTGGAATTCCTCACGCTGGAGAAACTCGCGGCGCGCTTGGCGGTGGGTTGAATGCAGTTCAGGCCGCGTGTTCATGCGTGTGATGGTGGTGCGCGTGTGAGTGCCGTTGGTCGCGCTACCGGCGCAAAAGGTAGGCGGGGACGAACAGCGCGAAGGCTGTGAGGACAATCGCCGGGCCGGGCGGTACGTCGGCGGTGTTGGAAAACGCGAGCCCGGTCAACGTGCTCGCCAGTGCGACACCAAGCGAGAGGAGCGTGATGACGCCACAGCTGGACCGTTCTCCGTCTTCAATCTCGTCTCATATAATTCCAACGCGGAAAAACGCCCCAAAAAAAGAGGAGGCTCGGAATAATCCGAACCTCCTCGTCCATTGCAGGAATCGCTATGCAGCGACGGCAGAATCCACTATCGGAGACGATAGTATTGGGTGATCTTACCCGCCGCCGGCGTGTAGGGTGATTTGGCACCGGTGACATCGATGTACGTTCCATCCACTTGGTCAGCCGCCTGCAGCGTACCCGCCGTCCAAGTGACTGAGATGACACCGGCGGTAATGCTGATCGCCACTGTTAGAGGCCCGGGAGCGTTAATCGCAGCCGAGTAGTGCGCTTGAATCTGGGTGGGGGACAAACTTTTCGCATAGATTGCGGCTTCATCGATCTCGCCGGCGAAATAATTTTCCCACCCGTTCCCGGTTGAGCCAATCGACCAACCTCCATCGGCCACAAGAAGGGCACCTACAACATCAGCGGCGCTGGCCAACTCGATGCCGTTGCGGAAGAGTTTCCAATGGGTGCCGTCGTAAGTGCCAGCCAGATGGATCCAACTGGTGCTCCCCAGATCCCCAGCGGGGACGGAAGCGCTGGTGCCATGGAAATTGGTGCCGTCGGAAGATCCTACGACATATTTCGCACCGGCCTCTTCAATTCTCAGAAATACCTCCGGCCCATTTAGAACAGAACCATTTGTCTCCGGTGGAGGGCCGGTGAGATAGGAGCTGAGAGTGGGTGTCCCGTGAGAGAGGATTCGAGCAAGTTCGCCCTGAATTGCGTTCGGTTTGATCCAAGCCTCCAGCGTAATTTGCCCGGCGATGTTGAGCCCGACGGGGTTGTCCAGGCTGACCCAACTCGCCAAGCC
The DNA here is from genome assembly GCA_945861565.1 of Akkermansia muciniphila. Lineage (GTDB taxonomy): Bacteria > Verrucomicrobiota > Verrucomicrobiia > Limisphaerales > UBA9464 > SIBK01. Next base: position 72,974 of record CAMAUY010000007.1, on the reverse strand, counting down.
GTCCAGCGAAAGTCCCGCATTCGATGCGTCGAACCCGGGATAGGCAGGCGACCGGGGGCCCGTGCTCTGGCTGGCGAGTATCCGGTTACCGTCCGCAATGCCTCCGAGGCTGCCACTGTTCTCTGCTGGGAACGGGGACGGACCATTGAACCGAAGGTAGGTGGCAGGCATCAACCGCTGCGTCCCAGCTCCATCCGACGCGGCCGTCAGGACCAATGTCTCATAGTTTGTAGCCGGGTGAGGGTTGGATCCTGCCTGATAGTGGTTCAAGACCTGTTCTGGTTTGAGCACGTAGTTATTATAAATGGCCACCTCATCAATGTCACCCTCGAAGGGATTGCTACCCAGCCCGGAGGCTGCGTTGTAGGAACCCACGGCAAGATCCGACGCTGGGCTGCCGTCTTCCGTAGGGTCGATGTTGGCGGAGTATTGGGCAGCCGTGTTCGTTGCCACCGGAATACCATTAATGTATGCCGTCAGAATTCCCTCGGTCTGATGATTTCCATTTTCCAACGTGCCCATGTCCGTCTGGGGCTCCCAAGTGACGACAAAATGTTGCCACTCGCCAACCTTGTATTCGACTTCGGTGGTAACGTCCTGGCCACTCCCGTTAAAGCCGTTATACATACGGAAATTCCATCCCACTCCGGAATAGCCTGACACGCCTGTGTAAGAAGCGTTGGGAGCGCGCTGGAATACGGTCCAACCGGTGCGAGCGGTTCCTCTGACAAATCGGTTTCCGAATGGAGCCGCGCCTGGGTTCTGTCGATCACTGGTAGGCCTAATCCAGGCTTCGAAAGTGAATGGCACGCCGGAATCAGGGTTGTTCGCGGCGATGAACGGAATGGTCGTGGTCGCACTCCCGTTGCGGAAGTGGTAGCCTGCGGCGGCGCTATCGGTGCTGCCGGCAAGTGGACCGGTCACTGGATGGTTGACAGCTGCGGTGTGGGTGGCCACGCCGCCCGCGCGCAAATCTCCCATGTTGACCGCAACGTCCGGTCCCGGAGCAACTTCACCGAGACGAAGATAGGCGACCGGGCTGGCGGTTTGAATTAGCGCATCGTACGGAGTCACGCGTGCGGAATTAGTGCCGTTCTGATAGTGCGACGCAATGTCCGTCGGGGTGAGTTTGGACGGATAGAACGCAAATTCATCGACGCCACCAATATAAGGATTCAGGCTCGATGCGGTATTGTTATAGTTGCCCAGCGACAAGGCAGCCGGACCGTTGATTGCCTCAGACTCAGGATGATCATTGCTATTGGCAACGTAACCGGGTTGTTCTCCGGTGGCACCCCCAGTCCAGACATTCGTGCTGGCAGCGGATCCGTCAATATACATGGTGACGGTGGCATTCGTCACGTCGAGGGGATCGTAAACAACGGCGACATGGGTCCATTTGCCGATCTGGTAGGAGACTTGGCTAGTAACGTCAAGGCCGCTGCTGCCGCCGTCACCACGATACATCCGGAAATTCCAGCCGACGCCTTCGAATCCTGGCTTACCGGTGTACGAGGCATCGGGTGCGCGTTGAAAGAATACCCATCCTTGGCGATTCACGCCGGAGTACGCATACCGATTATTCATCGGGCATTGTCCCCCGTTTATTTGATCGCTGGCCGGGTAAAACCATGCCTCCACGGTGAACGGAAGATTGTTCGCGCGATTGATGGCCGGATTCCACGGGATGCTGGTCCGATTCGAAAAATCGAAGAAAGATGCCCGATCTGTCGTGCCGACGATGGCCCCGGGAATCGAATGGACCCCCGGCAGGTCATTGTTTGCGTTGGCAGCGACACCCAAACTGCCAGAATTCTTATTTATGGCGAGTCGGTTGGTGTCGTCGTTGAACCGAAAGTAGGCCTTCGGTCCGTCACTGAGGACGGCGGAGGGGTAGTCGGCGTAGGTAGGTTGAAGTGCCAGGAATGCGCTGACCGCCCCGAGCAGAGCCCCAAGGCGATGACGCTTGAAGGAGTGGAGGTTATACATGTGCAAATGAAGTGCTTGCGTTGCGATTTGAATGCCACGTCGCGGATTGTTCTTGTTCAGTAGGAACAGGAAACAAAGACCTCTGGCGCGGCCATTGACTTGTCCGAGACGTTATTTAGACCCTGCTCAACCGCTCAGTCAAGCAACGGCCGAGCAACGGCTAAGAAACGGCTGGGTAACGGCCGAGCAATGGTTGGTATCGCTTTTCCGCTGGGTTGAACCGGGCCCATTTCCCTCGACGGATCCTTTTGCCGGACCTGATTGCGGCGGGTAAATGTCGAAACCACGCTCGCATTTGACCATCCTCTGTGCTGAATTTGCCTCACGCGCTCTGACAATTGAAGTGAATCCTTCCCACCAACACGCCTTCGCCCTCGTCGCCGCCTTCGTGCTGGCTTGGCTGCCCACGTTGGGCGCGGCCGATGCATCAAGACCGAACATCCTTCTCATCCTGGCGGACGACCTGGGTTTTTCCGATGCAGCGTGCTATGGAGGCGAGATCGCCACGCCGAATCTGGATGCGCTCGCCCGGGGTGGTCTGCGCTTCACCCAGTTCTATAACACCGCGCGTTGCTGGCCTTCGCGCGCGGCGATTTTGACGGGCTACTACGCGCAACAAATCCGGCGTGACAAGGTGCCCGGGGTGGCGAGTGGTGCCGCTGGCACCCGTCCGCACTGGGCGCGGTTGCTGCCCGAAATGCTGAGACCGCTCGGCTATCGTTCGTATCATTCCGGCAAGTGGCACGTGGATGGCAAGCCCCTGCAGAATGGATTCGACCATTCCTACAGCCTCAATGATCACGATCGACATTTCGCCCCGCGATTGCATACGGAGGACGACGTACCGCTCCCGGCAGCCGCAACGAACAGCGGCTATTACTCGAGCACCGCCATTGCCGATCACGCCATCCGGTGCCTGCAAGAACACGCGCAGCAGCATGCGGCACAGCCGTTCTTCGGGTATCTTGCCTTCACCGCGCCGCACTTCCCCGTGCAGGCCCCGGCGGCGGACATTGCGCGCTATCACGATCGCTATCTGCGCGGATGGGATGTGTTGCGCGAGGAACGCTGGCGACGAATGAGCGAACTGGGTATCGGCGGCGGCGCGCTTTCCGCTCTCGAACGCGACGTCGGTCCGCCGTACGCCTTTCCCGAAGCCATTGCAAAATTAGGGCCCAACGAGATCAATCGTCCGCTCCCGTGGAGTGAGCTGAACACGGCGCAGCAACGGTTCCAGGCGGACAAAATGGCCGTCCACGCCGCCATGGTCGACCGGATGGATCGTGAGATTGGCCGGGTGCTCGGACAGATTCGTGCGATGGGTGCGATGGAGAACACACTTGTTCTCTTTCTGTCGGATAACGGTGCCAGCGCCGAAATGATGGTGCGCGGCGATGGCCACGACACGGAGGCTGTCTGCGGAACCGGGGCAACGTTTCTCAGTATCGGACCGGGCTGGTCGAGCATGGCGAACACGCCGTTTCGCCGGCACAAGACGTGGGTTCACGAAGGCGGCATCTCGACACCGTTCATCGTGCATTGGCCGCGCGGCATTGCCGCTCGCGGCGAACTGCGTCACACGGCGGGGCATCTCATCGACATCGTGCCAACCCTCCTTGATCTAGCCGGAGGCCATCCTTTTGAAACGTGGGAAGGCCAACCCGTGCCACACGCGCCGGGAAATAGCTTGATCCCTGTCTTTGCCAGGGACGTCCCGGTGAGACAGAACTCGTTGTGGTGGCTGCACGAGGGCAATCGGGCGCTCCGGTTGGGCGATTGGAAGATTGTCGCCGCTGGCGAAGGCCGTCCGTGGGAACTCTACGACCTCAGCAGAGATCGTTCCGAATCCAAGAACCTTGCAACCGCTCGACCAGAGAAAGTCCGTGAACTCTCCGACCTGTGGACCCGACAAACCGAGGAATACAGTGCCCTGGCCCGCTAAGACACGTCTCACATTCATTGGCATGCTGCTTGCGTTATTGTCAGCAGTGATGGCTGCGCCTGTCGACGTGGCAAGAGAGGCTCCGCCGGATCACTGGTCGTTCAAGCCGGTGGTGTGGCCGGAGCTGCCGGGAATCGAGAACAAGGCATGGCCGCGCTGTGGGGTGGATCGCTTCATACTGGCGCGACTGGCGAAGGAAGGTTTGAAACCTGCGTCCGAGGCGGATCGCGCAACCTGGCTGCGGCGAGTGTCGTTTGATCTTATCGGTCTGCCACCGTCCCCGGAGGACGTGGAGTTGTTTGTCACAGATCGTGGTGGTGACGCGTACGAGCGCATTGTGGAGGAGTTACTGAGTTCTCCTCGGTATGGCGAGCGTTGGGCTCAGCATTGGCTGGATGTCGTGCGCTACGCGGATACGCATGGCTTTGAAGTGAACACGGAACGGCCGAACGCCTGGCCGTATCGCGATTATGTAATCGAGTCGTTCAACCGTGATACCCCCTATGACCGATTCATTCGCGAGCAAATTGCCGGCGACGCATGGGCGAAAGATGCGGCCACCGGATTCTTGGTCACAGCCTCGGTACTGCTACCCGGACAGATCGGCGCGGATGATGTGTCCAAGCGTCTCGCACGACAGGACTCGCTGGACGAGATCGTGGTGAACACTGCCCAATCGTTTCTCGGGCTAAGTGTGGGCTGCGCGCGTTGCCACGATCATAAGTTCGATCCGATTACCGCGCGGGACTACTACTCGATGCAGTCGTTCTTTGCCGGCGTGGAGTATGGAGATCGAGAGTTGCGCACTCCCGAGGCTTTGGTGGAGCGGAACGAGGCAGAGTTCTGCAAGAAGCGCATCCTGGAGATTGAAACGAAGCTCACGGAGTTCGAGCCACTCGCCCGACCGGGATCGCTTCCCGTCCCGAAGTCGGATCCCCAGACCAACGAGGCAGGTTTGCCGCCGCACGCAGCGAAGGTTCCCGTCTTGCCGCCCCGCCCGGCAGTAAACGCGGTTAAAAACACGGATCGAATATCTCCCGTCAAAGCGAAGCGCCTGCGGTTTACAATCAAAGAAACCAACAATTTGGAGCCGTGCATTGATGAGTTGGAGGTCTTCGATCGCGAGTCGCGCAACGTGGCGCTCGCCAGTGCGGGCACGACGGTGACGTCTTCGGGCGACACCGTCGCCGCCGGCCGTCACGAACTGCGATTTGTCAACGACGGACGTGGGGGCAATTCGCACAGCTGGATGTCGAACGAGAAAGGCCGGGGGTCGGTTACTCTCGAGTTCCCTCAAGAACAGAGGATCGAACGGGTGGTCTGGGGGCGGGATCGCGAAGGGCAATACAGCGACCGCTTGGCCACAAATTACGTGATCGAAGTCGCCGACGGCTCCGGCGAATGGCGACGGGTCGCGGATTCGACCGATCGGCGTTCGTATGTTCCCGGAGAGAACAACTTGCGAAAGTCCTCGTTCTCGACGGCGGGACTTCGTGCGGAGGAGGCCCGGCAAGTCGAGGTCTTGCGCGCTGAGATCCAGTCGCTGGAAGCGAAGATTTCCGTTGCGGCAGTTGGGCAAACGGCGTTCGCCGGTACGTTCCGGAAGCCGGATACCATCCACCTCCTCAACCGGGGTGACCCCGAGCAACCGAAGGGCGAGGTCCTTCCTGCCGTGCTCCGCGCCCTCGGATCGATGACACTTGCGAAAGAAAGCACGGAACAGGAACGCCGCCTTGCGGTCGCCGATTGGATCGCAAATTCGCAAAATCCTCTAACCGCTCGGGTGATGGTTAACCGCATCTGGCAGGGCCACTTCGGCTCGGGCTTGGTGGAAACACCGAGTGACTTCGGCCGTATGGGAATGAAGCCGACTCACCCGGAGCTGCTCGACTGGCTCGCGTCCGAATTCGTGCGCTGCGGATGGTCGATCAAACACATGCATCGCCTCATCGTGCTTTCGGCGACCTATCGGCAGAGTTCAGCGGGCAGTGGTCAGGATTCAGTCGTCCCAAATCAATCGGGTAAGCCGGGCGCGGACAACCGGATTATTAATCCCTCCGAAGCACAACGGATCGACGCTGACGTTCGCCTCCTTTGGCGTTTCCCTTCACGGCGACTGGAGTCCGAGCCCATCCGGGACTCGATGCTCGCGGTCAGCGGCAGGCTGAATCTAAAAATGGGCGGCCGTGGCTTCGATCTGTTCAATAATCGCGGAGGACTGAGTGGATTCACACCGGTCGAGTCGTTCCGTGGCGACGGTCTGCGCCGGATGATCTTTGCCCACAAGGTCCGCCGCGAGCGCGAGGCCGTATTTGGCGCTTTTGACTGCCCCGACGCTGGCCAGAGCACGGCACGGCGCCGCGAATCGACCACCCCCATTCAGGCGCTCAACCTCCTCAACAGCCGTTTCACGCTTGAGCAGTCGGAGGCGTTCGCCGATCGAGTGAAAGCAAATGTGGGTGAAGACGTTACAAAACAGATCCGGCACGCCTACCAACTCGCCCTCGGTCGCAGTCCAAGTCTCCCGGAAATTGCGGACGCCGAACCAGCGGTGCGCAATTACGGATTGCCTACGCTGTGCCGCGCCCTTTTCAACAGCAACGAATTCCTGTTTATGCCGTGAACGACCCCTCCGAACACCTTTCGCGCCCCGGGCGCGGTATTCTGGATCGCCGCAACTTCCTGTCCAGCACGGCGACCGCACTCGGTTCCATCGCCTTGATGGATCTGCTTCGCGTCGATCGGTTGCTGGCGGCACCCGCTCCGATCATTGATCCATCGCGGCCCTATGCGGCTCGGCTGTCCCATTTTCCCCCCAAAGCGAAAAACGTAGTTGTCATCTTCTGCGCCGGTGCGGTTAGCCAGCTCGAAACTTGGGACTACAAGCCGGAGTTGATCAAACACGATGGCAAACCCTTGGCAGGCGGTCCGGCGGTGACCTTCCAAGGGCCCGCGGGGAATCTCGCCCGGCCGCAGTATACGTTCCGTCCACGCGGCCAGACGGGAAAGATGGTTTCCGATTTAATCCCGCACCTGGCCGAGCTCACCGATGACATCGCTTTCATCCATTCGCTGACCAGCAAGAGCAACACGCATGGTCCGGCCGAGAACTTTCTTTCGACGGGCTTCGTTCTGGATGGATTTCCGAGCCTCGGTTCGTGGGTGAGTTACGCACTGGGAAGTGAGAATCAAGATCTACCGGTCTTCGTTTCGATACTGGATCCGCGCGGCGTGCCGCAGAACGGCTCCAACAATTGGGGGCCCGGCTTTCTGCCCGCGGCTTTCCAAGGCACGACGTTCAGCGCGAAAGATCCCGTCCGTCATCTGGCCGCGCCCGGGATTTCAGCCGACGCGGATCGCGCGGCACGGTCACTCTTGCAACGCATGAATCAGCGCCATTTGGAGCAACATCCAGGCGATGGTAAACTTGCCGCACGCATTGCCAGCTACGAACTCGCCGCGCGCATGCAACTCAGCGTCCCGGAGATCAGTGACCTCTCGACGGAGCCGGCGCACATTCTCAAGAGTTATGGTGCGGACGATGTATTGAATCCCATCAAGGCTGGTTTTGCCCGCAACTGCATACTCGCCCGCCGCCTCATCGAGAAAGGCGTGCGCTTCGTGCAACTCTTCAACGGTGCCTATGCTAGTGGCGGCGATCTTAATTGGGACGGTCATAGCAAACTCAAGGAGCAATACGACAAACACGCTGCGATTCTCGACCAGCCCGCCGCCGCGCTCATCCGTGATCTTCGCCAACGCGGATTGTTGGAGAACACGCTGGTGGTCTGGTGCACGGAGTTTGGGCGGATGCCATTTTTTCAGAAGGGCGCGCTCGGCCGCGACCACAACCCCGACGGGTTCACCTGCTGGATGACGGGTGCGGGCGTGAAACCCGGCGTCAGCCACGGAGTCACCGACGAACTCGGCCAGAAAGCCGTCCAAGACATCCATCCGCTCTACGACTTCAACGCAACTCTCCTGCACCTGCTCGGCCTCGATCACGAGACGCTCACCTTCGAGCACAATGGCGTTCAGCGACGACTGACCAATGTCGAGGGGAAGGTGATCCGGCACATTTTGACATAGCCGCGGAGCGGCGTCAGATCCTAGCCCACGGCGTGAGCCGTGGGAGGGTGTTGGCGCAAAACGCAAGCCCCGTCAAGGGCGACAGAGCCTGAGGATAATGCGCCATATGGTGGCGATATTCTCTGTCGCCCCTCCTGGGCTCGTGCACCGCGTTGCCTGAAATCCCACGGCTCACGCCATGGGCTAAGTTCTTGCGGCGCTCCGCGCCTCCGGAATGGCCAAACTCCGTGGCCATCCAGGGCCGTCAACCATCATCGAACCTCGAAGGGCACCCGAACACTGGAGTTTGATATGCGCCGTTGCACAGGTTCCAGGAGGTCCACTTCGAAAGGCTTGCCGATGTTATTGCCCGCCAGGTCTTCCAACGTAGTTTGGACGACGAGCTCGTAGCGTCCTCCCCGCCAGGATTGCGACGGAATGAAACTCCACTGCCGCTCTTCATTTCCCAAACGGGTTTCACCCGCCATCAGGTGCCCCGCGGGGTCGCCGACACGGATGACGCGCTGCGCCAGCGCATGGTCCATCGGCTGCGGGAACGTGAGCCGGAGCGGCGTGCGTGTTCCCTTCTTCGGCGTGTCAATTCTCCACTGGGTCGGGTCGATCGGCTCACGGTTCGGAGGTCCGACCCGGAACTCTTTGTGAAACGATTCCCGGAGCGGATTGCCAACGCCGTCGTTCCACGCCGAATCAATAACCAACGTGTAGCGTTGGCCCGCTTGGAGCGACGATCCGACTTCTTCGAGCGGACGGACACCCCGTTTGATCCGACCCGGATCAATGAAGAGCGTCAGGCGGGTTAGTGACGGGTCCCACAATTCCTCATCAATCTCGAGGAAGGGAAGCTCGACATCCCGGCCGGAAGCGTTGCGCAAATGGATATGTTCATAGATGTGTCCGCGCTGCATGGGGCCAGAAAATTGCACGTAAAACTTCAGCAAGTTCTCGGGGAGTTCTCCCGCGCTGGGATAGATTCGGGAGACGACGGTGCGGGGGTTCGTCGATTGCGCCGGCACCTTGAGTGTCGCGGTAACCAAACTGCCGCGTCCCCCCGGCAGAGCGTCCGGATGACAGACAGCGCGATACTGGACACCGGGCTGCAACGGGTAGGCGGGCTCGAAACGAAGCATGCCAGACTGAACTCGGTAGTTGCCGACCATGGGCGGCAATTCGACGTCAATCCGGACATCGCCCGTATCGGCATAGGCCGCCAGCAGGCGCGGCCAAGGTATCGGCTTCCGATTCTGGAATTGTTTCAGCGCCACCATGTCCAGGCCAACCACCTCCACGACAAACCGGTTGGTGTCCGACCGTTCGCGACGCCAGTGAACGAGGACGCTGGCACCGGAGGAATTCTGAACCCTTGCAACTGAACCCGGGCGGCAGGCCATCAGCACGACGCTAACAATCACGACCGCAGCGGGCCAGACTGCAAGGCCTCGCGTCACGGGAAATCCAACGACTCAAGGTTCAGCGAGCCGCCGTCGCCGCGGCGGATGACTAAGGCGTGCAGGGCATCGAGGCTGTCCAGTTGTTCAATCCCCTGCCAGCTCGCAATTGTCTCGTACGGCAGTCCCTGTCGCTCCGCCTTCACCGGCGCGGTGATGCTCTCGATTTGCCCGATTTGGTCCGTGCGAATCTTCATGATGCCCCGGCTGCTGTTCGCGAGTAGCAGGAAATCCTTGCCGTCTTTGTGGTAAACGATCATGTCGATCGGACGATTACGATTACCGAGTTCGGCGATGGTCTTGCCTTGAATCTTCGCGCCGGGTTTCAGCTCGTCCATCGCGAATTCGACCAACGGTGTGCAGGTGTAGGCCGCCAAGAGGTGCGGCTCGTTCCGGACCTTGAAGGGCACAAAGGTGCGGACTGGCGAACGCGTCTCAAACTTTCCGTGCGCGCCGTGGAAAATCTCAACACTCGTCCCGCGGCCGACCGATTTGAACGGGAAAGGGATCGCCCGGAGCGTCGAGGCAAATTCTTCATTCGAGAGGCCGGCGACCAGCAAACGATTTTCATAAAAAGCGATGTCCGTGACGGACTCTTGCCGCGGGTTACCCGGACGGTTGCCAGGGCCCGCAACCCCTTCGGCCGGAGCGTTGGGAAGGTCCCCACGCGAGAATTTCACCCGGTCCAGCGGGATGATTTCCGGCTGGCCGTCCGATTTCACTCGCACTAGAACCGAGATCGCATCGGGCCCGCGTCCCCGCGAGATGGCGAGGTAGGCGTTGTGCGAGATCGGGTTCACTGCTAGGTCCTCGATCAGGATCTGATCGGCTACCGTGCCGAGCAGTCCGGCGATCTTTTGATTGATGCCGTCCACCTTCAGCGGCCGATTGCCGCCTGCGGGCACCGTGTCTCCGGTGGCGATGGCGACCACGGCCGCCCCGCGGGTGTCGGCAACGAAAAGAATACCCTCGGGACCAAAAGCGAGCGGTCCCATGGAGCGAAGGGTGGGGTTCCCCTCCTTCATGCCGTCGGTCCAATCGGCGGCATCGGTTGCAACGGCAGTTAGGAACAGCGACACCAGCAGGACGTGGAGGAGACGGATAATTGATTTCATGGTCGGAATTTTTTGGAGTCACCGATTGGGTCGCATTGACTTCAGAACCTAAGGGAGTTTTCCGAGCATCTTGCCCGCTCAGAAGCGTGTCAAGCGCCGGGACGGCTGAGTCCGCAGTTAAGTTTTGGCTCCATCAATCCTAGACGCACGGAAAGCTTCCGGGTATTAACCATTCCCATGAGCCACAATCGGAGTCCATTTCCCGGCGGGGGTCGCCTGTGTGCATTCTTAATTCTGATTTCGGTCGCTTTGAATTGCACCGCGGCCAAACCAGCACCTCCCGCCGTTCAACACTCCATCGACTTCAATCGCGATATTCGTCCCATCCTCGCCGAGAATTGTTTTGCCTGTCATGGACCAGACAAGAACAAGCGCAAGGCGGGGTTGCGCCTGGATCTGCGCGACGATGCAATGGCTCTGTTGGAGTCAGGCGGGCGCGCGGTAATCCCAAAGGATCTCGAGAATAGCCTCCTACTGAAAGTCGTTTCCACGGCCGATGACGAAGAGCGCATGCCGCCAAAGAAGACCGGCAAGCGGCTGACCCAGGAACAAATCGGGATCCTTCGCGCCTGGATTTCGGAGGGAGCTGAGTTCAAACAGCACTGGGCCTACATCCCACTCGAACGACCTCCCCTGCCCTCCGTGCGGGACAAGACGTGGCCGATCAATGAGATTGACCCCTTCATTCTTGCGCGGTTGGAGAAAGAGGGATTGAAGCCGTCCGCGGAGGCTGCGAGGCATACTCTGATTCGCCGGGTGACACTCGATCTCATTGGCCTTCCCCCCACGGTTGCCGAAGTGGAGGCGTTTCTTTCTGACCCGGCACCGGGCGCCTATGAAAAGGTGGTCGATCGCTTGCTAGCCATGCAGGGGTTTGGTGAAAAGTTCGCCCAACAATGGCTCGACTTGGCGCGCTACGCAGATTCAGACGGTTACCACGCGGACACGGCACGTTCGATGTGGCAGTATCGCGACTACGTCATCCATTCGTTCAACGACAATAAGCCGTTCGATCAGTTCACACGCGAACAGATTGCGGGCGATCTGCTGCCAAATGCCACGATCGAACAGCGCATTGCGACCGCCTTCAACCGAAACGGCATGAGTAGCACCGAAGGTGGGGCCGACCCGGACGAATACATGAATAAGTATGTCACCGACCGCGTGAACACCTTCGGCACCGTTTTTCTCGGGTCGAGCACGGCATGCACCGAATGCCACGACCACAAGTATGATCAGTTCACCCAGCGTGAGTATTACGAATTGTACGATTTCTTTAATCGCATCCCGGAAAGGGGCCTGGACAGTGATCCGGCCCCTCCGTTCGTCAAGCTTCCGATACCTGACCAAGTGATGGCGATGACACGACTCAATAACGAGGTCGTGGCTCTTGAAAAACAACGCCGTGAGTTGATTGACAAGCCCGATGACACGCTTCGCCGGGACCAGGCCGCATGGGAGGAGACGCTGCGTCAGCGAGTTCATTCCAATTGGACCAATCTGACGCCCACGGTCGCCACCGCAGCGAGCGGCGCCGAATTGGAAACGCTCGAGGACCTTTCCATTCTCGCCCGCGGCACGAATGCGGCCAAGGATATCTATGAAATTTCTGTCGAAACCCCCGAGAGGGCCCTGACCGCACTGAGACTGGAAGCCCTCACTCACGATTCCCTTCCACTCAAAGGGGTCAGTCGTGCCACGAATGGCAGTTTCATCCTGACCGGATTTGAGGCGGAAGCGGAGAGTATCGACCCGCTTCAGGAACCACCGATGAGCGAGATTGAATGGGGGTCCTGGTCGGCGCTCGGGCCATTCAAGGCAGGCTCGGCACAGGAGGTGTTCGAGAAGCCGTTCATCAACGAGACTGAGCTAGATTTGAAGAAAAGCTATGAGGGAGACACTCTGCGCTGGAAGGAGACCCCGGATTGGAAGGATGGCACAACCCAGCCGCTCTCCGGAGAAAACCAAGTCACGTACTTCCACCGGAAGATTACGGTGAAGACGGCTCGCTTCATCAATATCACCTTCGGTAGCGATGGAGGTATGCAACTATGGCTGAATGGAGCAAAGGTCCAAAACGGAAAGGTTTTTCGTCGGGTTGCACCCGCTCCCAATGAGGAAATGGTTCTGCTGAAGCCGGGAGAAAATAGCCTTCTCCTTAAGGTGCATCACGGCGGTGGCATCTACGGGTTTCTTTTCGCCCCTTCCAAAGAGCCCGTCACGAAGTACCCAGTGGAATTTGAGACGGCGCTGGCAGATTACAGTCAGAAGGATTTCAATGTGAAAGCCGCGCTGGACGATAATGCCAACACGGGCTGGTCGATCGATGGACAAAACGACGAACTTCGGCGAAACCGTCAGGCCCTTTTTCTCGTCAAGAGGCCGATCCTCTTCGAGGGCGGAACCCGGCTGAAATTGAAGCTCAAATTCGAATCGAGCACGCCGGGGCAGGTCTTGGGTCACTTCCGTTTGGCGGCGAGTTCGGCCGCCGGCCTCGCTGAATTCGCCGGGCTGCCGCAAAATATCCAATCGGCCCTGTTCGTCCCTCCAGGTCAAATTGCCGGCGAGCAGAGGACGGAATTGAAGGAATATTATCGCGACAATTTTTACCCGGAACTCAAGACGCTGAATGCCCGGCTCGCAGACAGACGACAAGCGACGAAAAATTTGGACAAACAAATCCCAACACTCCGGGTAATGGAAGAGATGGCCGAACCACGTGTGACTCAGATTCGTGTCCGGGGCGATTATCGCGCCAAGGGCGATAAGGTCACCGCCGGAGTACCACGCATCCTACCGCCGCTCGTGCCGGCCGAGAAAACAAACCGCTTGACCCTGGCGAACTGGCTCGTGGATCCCAAGCATCCGCTGCTCAGTCGCGTAACGGTGAATCGTTACTGGGCTTCGTACTTTGGGACGGGCCTGGTGAAGACCGGCAACGAATTTGGCACCCAGGGCGAGCTACCATCGCATCCCGAGCTCCTCGATTGGCTGGCGCGCGAATTCATCGATAGCGGTTGGAATATCAAAGCGATGCAAAGGAGGATCGTGATGTCAGCGACCTATCGCCAGTCGGCAACGCCGACTCCGGAATTGCTGCTGCGCGATCCGAACAATCGCCTTCTGGCGCGTGGACCGCGTCTGCGACTCACTGCGGAAACCATCCGCGATTGCGCGCTCGATTTCGCGGGTCTGCTCGACCGCAAACGCCCAACCGGCGGGCCAAGTGTCAAACCGTATCAGCCCGCAGGCTTGTGGGAGGAGAAAATGTTTGGGGGGAATAAGTACGAGGAGAGCAAGGGAGCGGATCTCTACCGGCGCAGCCTCTATACACTTTGGAAGCGCACCGTGCCAAATCCGACCCTGATGACGTTCGACGCACCGGATCGTGCGATTTGCACCGAGCAACGCGGATTGACCTGCACGCCGTTGCAGGCGTTCGTCACGCTCAACGAGAAAGGCTTCGTTGAAGCGGCCCGGGTGTTCGCCGAGCGAGTCGTAAAAGAGGGTGGACCCGATCTAAATCAGCGAATCACCTATGCCTACAAGACGGTGCTCGCCCGTCCCCCTTCCCCGAGGGAGCGGAAGATCCTTTCGGACGTCCATGCCGACATGGTTGCGACGTATCAGAAGGATTTAAAGGCCGCCGTGGATCTTTTGGCAACCGGTGAAGCCAAACGCGCCGAGCAGGTGGACGAATTGGACTTGGCGGCGTGGACCACCGTCGCCAATGTGCTACTGAACCTCGATGAAACGATCACCAAGGAGTGATTACTCCCCATCACCCACTGCCCACTGATCACTGAATACTGATCACTGAATACTGATCACTGAATACTGCCCCCTCCCCCCCTCCTCCAACGCTATGCACAACGACGATCTCTACCGAGCGCATCTCCAGGCAATGACACGCCGCCACTTCTTTGGCCGAACCACTCGCGGACTCGGTACGGTCGCGCTGGCGTCATTAATGAATCAAAATCTGTTTGCAGCCAGCAAGCAGGCGGTACCAACGGGCACCGCCGCCGGGCTTCCATCGGGTGCAGCCATCCATTCGTTGCAGTTCGCCCCCCGAGCCAAGCGGGTAATCTACCTCTTCCAGTCCGGCGCGCCGTCGCAGTTGGATCTCTATGACTACAAGCCGAAGCTGATCGAACTGAACGGCAAGCCGATGCCGGAGAGCTACACCAAGGGCCAGCGCATCGCCCAACTTGCCGGCCTCAAGCTCACCTGTGTTGGCACGAAATTTAAGTTTGCCCGGTACGGCAAATCAGGCGCGGAGATTTCGGAACTGCTTCCCCACATTGCGGGCGTGGCCGACGAAATCGCACTCATTCGCTCCCTCCACACCGAAGCGATCAATCATGATCCCGGTGTCACGATGATGCAAACAGGCACCACTCAAGCCGGGCGCCCGGCCATCGGCTCGTGGCTTTCCTATGGTCTGGGGAGCGAGAATGACCAATTGCCAGCGTTTGTGGTGCTGACTTCAGGCTTCGGGCAGGACCAGCCATTGCTTTCGCGCTATTGGGGCAGCGGATTTCTGCCAAGCAACCATCAGGGCGTTGAGTTTCGTTCCCAGGGCGAGCCGATTCTTTTCGTGTCGAATCCGAAGGGCATCAACGACAAGGTCCGACGTCGCCTCCTGGACGGTGTGCGCGATCTGAATCAGTTGAACTTCGAAGCCGTGGGTGATCCCGAAATCAACACACGCATTCAATCCTATGAGTTGGCCTACCGGATGCAGACCAGTGTGCCGGAGTTGATGGATCTGAAGAAGGAATCCAAAGACGTCCTCGAACTGTACGGGGCGGAACCGGGCAAATCGTCATTCGCCAATAACTGTCTGCTCGCCCGCCGGCTCGTCGAACGGGGCGTCCGCTTCGTGCAGATCTATCATCGCGGCTGGGATCACCACGGAAATCTGCCCACCGAAATTGCGAAGACCTGTCAAAATGTCGATCGCCCGTCCGCCGCTCTCATTCGCGACCTGAAACAACGTGGACTGCTCGATGACACGCTCGTGATCTGGGGCGGTGAATTCGGACGTACGCCGATGAACCAGGGAGAGATGGCAAACGGTAACTACGGCCGTGACCACCATATGAAATCGTTCACCACCTGGATGGCCGGCGGGGGAATCAAGCCGGGCATTACTCTCGGCGCAACCGACGAACTCGGCTACAACGCGGTGGAGGATCCGGTGACCGTGACCGATTTCCAGGCTACCGTCCTGCATTGCCTCGGTATCGACCACGAAAAGCTGACCTTCCGATTCCAAGGCCGAGACTTCCGGCTCACGGACGTTTCCGGGGAAGTCGTTAAGAAGCTGCTGGCGTGAGCCGCAGCGCCACCCCTTCCCATCAAACCCCCGATACGTCCAGCCGCTCCGTCCATTGGACAGGAACGGTTGGTCGTCTTCCTTAAGGCGCCCCGCTCCGGTCTGGTCAAAACCCGACTTGCCCGGGATCTGGGGAATGCGGGCGCGGTTGCCGCGTATCGAGAAATCGTCGGCCATTTGCTGGTGGAAATTCGGGATGTCCAAGACTTGGAACTACGGTTTACTCCCGACGATGCCGAGCCGGAGATTTCCCACTGGCTCAATATGGAGTGGCTTGCAGCACCGCAGGGCGATGGAGATCTCGGGCGACGGCTCGAACGGGCTATTGCGCAACACTGCGCGGCGGGGGCGAGGAAAGTCGTAATCATCGGGGCGGATTGTCCCGAGATTACCCTCACCGATATCGCGGACGCCTTCGACGCCCTGGAGCGAGCAGACCTTGTTCTTGGACCCGCCACGGATGGCGGATACTGGCTGATAGGATTGCGGAATCCACAGCCCGATTTGTTTCACGGAATGCCCTGGAGCAGTGAGATTCTCCTCAACCGCACCCGGGAAAAAGCCCGTCACCTCCAACTGCGCGTGGCGGAGCTAAGAACTCTGACCGACATCGACACCTTGGAGGACTGGCGGAGTTGGAAGCAAACGGGCTCGGCCAGCTAAAAGAGAAGTGAAAACCAGAGCGCACGACTTTCCATGACTCCGTTGAATCTCACCGTCCGTGTCGGCTGCAGCCTCGCCTACGAAACCACCGTGCCAACATTGGTGCTGTTCATGTTGAAACCCCGACTCGAAGGGAGCGTTTTCGTGATGCAGGAAAAACTTTCCTTCGGCATCGGTCTTCCGTCCTATGAGTTTCAGGATTCTCACGGCAATATTACGTACCGTTCGATATTCTCGGCTGGACGGAATGAGATTCGTCACGATGCCCTGGTCGCGGTTTCCTCCCGGGCCGACAGTCGGGAGATCCGGGGCAACCTTCTCCCAGTGGGACAACTTCCCTTCGAGGTTCTGCGTTATACGTTGCCGAGTCGCTATTGCGATTCGGACAAGCTGATGAATTTCGCCTGGAATCAATTTGGGCAAATTCCCCACGGTCTCCTGCGCGTGCAGGCCATCTGCGATTGGGTTCACAACAACATCGAATATCGCTTCGGATCCGGGCGATCCGATCTCTCCGCCTCGGAAGTGATTGAACGTCGCCATGGTGTCTGCCGTGACTTTGCCCACGTGGCCATTGCCCTTTGCCGCACCTTCAATCTTCCGGCTCGATATGTAACCGGACACCTTCCAGACATCGGTTGCATCGATCCGGGATCACCCATGGATTTTCACGCCTACTTGGAGGTGTATCTCGGGCAGGAGTGGCTCACATTTGACGCGCGCTATAATGTCGCGCGCATCGGGCGTGTCAAAGTCGCTCACGGCATGGATGCGGTGGATGGTGCTTTTGCAACGGTCTACGGCGAAGCCAAGCTGGTTTACTTTCAAGTCTGGGCCTATCAGGTGAACCCGGACGAAGTGTCCGTGGACGATCCCATTGATTTATCAAAACGATTGGATGGGACTCCGACGGTGCGGCTCACTTCGCCTAACCCAGTTCGGTTATCCGCCGTAGCAGCCCAGGCAACGAAGCTCTGATTGGCTTGAGTGTTGGGAAGCTTGAGTCGCGCTTCACGGACCAGCCCGTGGGGCATATAGCAAACGGGTCCAGTAGAACACGGGCGGTAACGAAACGTGCCATCTTCACGATGACTTACTCTTTCCAGACTGTTTCTCCTTTAGGATTAATATAGACAAGGCGCGACGAGAAGGCGGACCCCAATTCCATCCTCGCCAGCCCGTTCCGAAATAAATTGATCCCGCCGTACTTTGGCGGAATCTTCCAATTCCCTTGCCTATCGATATAGCCGGTCTTTTCATCCGCCCCAAACACCGGAGCCATGCCACCCACGAACCGCGAATGGCTGACACTGCACGTGAATTGCGGACGGACGATCATCGTTCCCTTTTTATCGATGAAGCCAACCCACCCTCCCAGCTTCACCGCAGCACGGCCTTCCGAAAACGGTCCAGCCTCCTCGAATTGGAATGGAATGATTTCGTGTCCCTGATCGTCGAGGTAGCCCCATTTGTCGTCACGGCGAGCCGCCGACATACCTTCGGCCGCCGAGGTAAGACTTTGAAATCGTGGAGGAATTCGCCCGGTGCCATTTGTGTCGATGGTCCCGAGGCGACATTCGCCGTTCTCGATAATCCCGACCACCGCACGACCGTCCTCAAAGTCTTCGGCCGTTTCGACTTTCGGTGGGATTACCACCTCCGACATTCGATTCATATATCCCCACTTACCCTTGACGCGAATGGGGTAAAGTTCTGACCAAAATTATATTCACGAAAGGCCGCGTGAGTTTTTTTGACCCGCCGGGCAGGTCAAGCCACCCGCTCTCATTTCTGCACCAGCGGGTTTCCCGTCTGCCAGCCGCCACCCACGGCGCGGTAGAGCTGAACCACGGAGAGCAATTCATTGAGCCGGGCCTGAGCCAAGTTGAGCTCGGCGGTGAACAATTCCTGCTCGTTGTAAAGGACTTCCAAGTAGCTGGTCACCCCTCCGTCATAACGCACGTAAGCCAAGTCGGCGGCCTCACGGTTGGCCTGCGTGCGCTGTTCCTGCCGGACCGTAAATTCACGCGTCCGCTGGTAGGCGATAAGCCCGTCGGACACTTCGCGAAAAGCATTCTGCACGGTCTTTTGGTAACCGGCCAGCGCCTCCTCGTATTGGGCTTTGGTGATTTTCAAATTGGCTCGCAAGCGACCGCCCGTGAACAGCGGTAGGGTCACGGCAGGGCCGAACTGCCAAGACCGGGATGCGGAGGTAAACAGGTCCGAGAACGCCACGCTCTGGAAGCCGTAAAAGCCAGTCAAGGTGAGCTGCGGATAGAAAGCCGCCTTAGCCTGTCCTATGTTCGCGTTCGCGGCGACCAACTCCTGCTCGGCGAACTGGAGGTCGGGGCGACGCTCCAACAGCGACGAGGGCAGGCCGGCCGGAACTTCCGCGCGGACCTGCTGAGCCGCAAATCCCTCTCCGCGTTGAATCGATCCGGGATTGCGACCCAGCAAGATGCAGAGCGCGTTCTCCTGCTGATCGCGCTGCCGCTGGATGTCCACCGCAGCTTGGATCCCTGCACGGCCGCCTCGAGAATCTCGACTCCTTTCTCGCGTTTCATCTTGGCGAACTCGACGATGAGAATTGCGTTCTTGGCCGCCAATCCGATGAGCATGACGAGACCGATCTGCGCATAAACGTTCATGTCGAAACCGCGCACGAAGAGGCCAATCATCATCCCCAGGATGACGGTCGGCGTGGCCAGCAGCACCGCGAAGGGCAGACCCCAGCTCTCATACTGCGCCGCCAGCAGCAAGAAGACGAAGAGGACCGCCATGCCGAAGATGACCGGTGCCTGGCCCTCGGATTTTTTTCCTGAAGCGTCAAACCAGACCATTCGTAACCGATCTCCGGCGCGCTTTGCCGTAATTCCGCCATGACCTCTTCGATGGCCTTGATGGCCTGCCCGGAACTGTAGCCGGGTGCTGATGCGCCTATAATCTCGGCCGCGTTGTAGAGATTGAAGCGGGAGACGAAGTTCGGTCCGCTGATCTTGGTAATCTTGACGAGCGTGTTCAGAGGCACCATGCCGCCATCGTTGTTGCGCACATAGAACTTGCCGATGTCGGAGGGTTGGCTCGTGAATTCCGGCTCGGCCTGGAGGAAGACTTTGTAGACGCGGCCAAAGCGGACGAAGTCGTTCACGTACAGACCGCTCAGATAGGTTTGCAGCGTCTGGAAGACGGTGTCCACCGGCACACCCAACGTGCATGGTCTTCATATCAGTCATCAAGCGCTTATCGCTATCGGCCTGCTGCGCGTCCCCAAAGCGTAGCGGAAGCATCCACATGGAGCGCAGAGCGTTTCACCGCTCGACCCGACCTTCAAGCGATTGCTCTAGCGCCGAGTGGTTAGCCAATAAGTACAGGCTCACGAGCGACGCCGTTCATACGGAAGATGAACAGCAAAAGTATTCCCGCGGGCCTGGGCACGCTGGGTTAACTGGCACTCTAAGCGGTGGGCGCGGCGGGGAAAAGGGCGGTCAAGTCTTCCGGGGCGGCCAATCCTTTTTCCATCACAATTCGGGCGTAGCGTTTCATCGAGATGAAACTGGAAGGGGGCGCCGCTTCTTGCATTTCCTTCAAAGTCGCTTGCCGTTCGATGGCGTCACGCAATGGATCGGTAATGTGCAAAACTTCGTAGAGACCGACTCGCCCTCTTCTTCCCGTCATTCGACAATGAGTACAACCGGACGCTTTCCATACTTTGGGCGACTCATCCGCCCCAATTAGACCGCCGGCGCGCAACTTTGCCAGGAGCACGGAGTCCGCCGAGCTCTCCTCCGCGCACGCACTACACAGGCGAGATACGAGCCGCTGGCTGATGACTCCGCGGATCGCGGCGGCAATGGCGTACGGTTCGATGCCCCGCAGCCGAATCCGCATGACCGATTCGAAGGCACTGTTGGTGTGGAGGGTGGAAAGAACCAAGTGTCCTGTCAGCGCCGCTTCCACCGCAATCGCCATCGAGGACTCGTCACGGAGCTCGCCGATGAGAATGATGTTGGGATCCTGGCGTAGCAGGCTGTGTAACACTTTCTCATAGGTGAGGCCGATTTCGGGTTGGATCTGCACCTGTGTCGTCCCCGACAATTCGTACTCGATGGGATCTTCGGCCGTGACAACTTTATTGGTCGGACTGTGATTCTGGCGCGCTTGAATGCCGGAGTAAAGAGTGGTGGTTTTCCCTGACCCGGTTGGGCCCGTGACCAGGACCAGGCCCATCGGGAGAAAAAAGAGCCCACGCACCATTTCCGCGATGGGCTCGGAAACGAGCAGTTGATTCAGGTCCAATCTTCGTTGCACCGGATCGAAAAGACGGAATGCGATCGACTCTCCGTTGGGGGTGGGGACTGCCGAAATGCGCAGATCGATATTGCGGTCGCCATAACGCACGCGCAGCACCGACTCTTGAGGCATGCGGGTCTCGGTGATGTCGAGATCCGAGAGGACTTTAATTCGCGAGACGATCGGACGGTAGGCGTTCAGCGAGATGGCTGGCGCTACTTCGATCAGATGTCCATCGATGCGGCCCCGCACGGCGACGCCGCCGCGGCCGGGCTCAAAGTGAAGGTCGCTCGCCCCGGAATCAATCGCCGCGAGCAGCATCCGATCCAATGTCCTTGCCGCCTCCGAGTTCGCCTCAGCGCTAGGGGTGGTGTTGACGGCCAGATAAGTGATTTCCGCAGAACGGACGACTTCGGTTTTTCCCGAAGGCGCGACCAGGTCGAAGAGTCGCTGGTCGCGGAACTTTTCAAAGTCGGGCTGCAAAATGCAGATCCAGTTCACCTGGAACTTCCCGAGAAATTCCGTGACCGTGTTTCGGGCGACCGAGTCCGTGGGATCGACCACAGCCACGGTAATCTGGCGATCCACCTGAGCGACTGGCAAAACGCGGTGACGAAGGATGACCGGGAGCGGCAGCAACTGGATGATTTCTTTGGTCAATTTGTAGCCCGCCAGATGTTCCAACTTCAGCCCGCCTGCCTTGCCCGCTGCGTTGAGTCGATGCGCTAGCGTGCGGGCCAAGCTCAACCCGATTCCCGGATGTTTTTCCACCATCTGGAAGAAGGCCGCTTTGCTGAAGCGCAACACCTCCCCGTCCTGATCTGCGCGCACGAACGCCGAGCGTTTCTCGTCGGTCAGAACACCCATTTCGCCGAAGACGCCACCGGGTTTCAGCGTCGTCAACGGACGTTCGATCTTGAAGAGTTCGTCCCAAATATACGCCTGGAACACGCCCGACACGACCACCCAGAAGTTCTCGCTGGGGTCGCCCTGGCGGAAGACGATTTTTCCGGCCTTGTAGCTCTGTACTTCGGCGATGTTTGCGACCGCCTTCAGGTCCTTCGCTTCCCAGCCAGAAAAAATGTCAATGTGACTGAGCAATTCGGGGATGGTGGACTGATCGGGCATAAGCTGTTTATTGTTGATAAGTAATTGCACCAACCTTCCGCGGTTGGGAAGGTTCAATCTTTAACGAACAGAGGATTTTTTAGAACCATTCACTCTCTGATTTGGACAGTCAATGCACTTTCCGATAGGGTCAAGCCCGCGCCCGTGCCCCTGCCCGTCCGCAAAGCCGAGAAAGTCTTCGAGTTCGTCAATTCTCCCCGGTCACTGTCATTAAAACCGCCCGCCAAGGTAACGCCGCCGCCGTAGGTCGGTCCTCCGTAACCGATGTTAATTAGAGGTTGCGACCGTTGTTCGATCCGACAGCCAGATCATGTCCTGGTTGTTGCGTGATTCGACATTGAGAGGCATTTCGTAGTATTTCACCGGCGGTCGCGTTCGAGGATCGACCCATTTCCGGATTTCTGCGTGCCCGTCTGCGAAAGAAATTCCGCAAGCGCCATTATGATAACTGGCGGGATAATCAACAATCCGTGCTTGGGCCGGATTTTCCACCATCGTGTTAGCGTACCCACCGGCGTTGATGCTATCCGGATGCTCGTCCAGCATTACGTACAATCCGGCGGCCCCTGCCGTCGCAAAATCGGCGGTCTTGTAGAAACTTTTGTACTTTTTCTTGGTCCCGACAGGAGGCAGCCATCCGCCCGGCCCACCCATTGCCTGGCTCATGCCCATGCTTCGAACTCGCTGGTATTTCTTTCCTCCCAGCGTGATTCGGCTGTAATCCGCCGGGCACATATACACTTGAACGGTTTGTAAATAGGGTGCGAACTTGGAATTCTTCGGATCGCTTATCATCAGCGTATTGGTGTTGTCGTTCGGAAATGGACCCGGCCAGCCAAGCCAGCCTCCGACCCACTGGTAGGGCTCGTCCCGACTATTTCCCGGCGCGGTTATTCGGTCATTGTTATCATCGGGATACAAAAGGTGAGCGAGTTGCAGTTGCTTCAAATTGCTCATGCACTTGATGCCTTGCGCTTTGGTCTTGGACTTACTGAGCGCGGGCAACAGCATCCCAGCGAGAATTGCGATGATGGCGATCACCACAAGAAGTTCGATCAAGGTGAATCCGACCGTGAGCGCGCCCGCCCGCCCGGTCGAACTGGTATCGGCAGAAAAACATTCAATCTTCATTGGCTGAGGATTCGATGACGGAAAGAACCCTCTCGCAATTTGCCCTTGAGGTCAAAGCCGGAGATGGTGACCAACATCCAGCCATCGCGGCGATGATCTGCGCACGGGGATGAGGACGAGGACGAAAGCGCCGCAAAGGGGTCCTTCAAATCGTGCTCGTCCTTCGTCCTCGAATTGCGAAAGGGAGTCTGTTCATGGCCGAGAGATAACGCCGAGGACGCCCCCAGTGGGTCTTCTCGCGGCGCAAACCTATCGGGTGCGTTACCCATGAACGATTGATTGCTGAAAGGCGGCAGTTCGACCGGATTCACTTCACCAGGCAGCCCATGGGATCGCCGGTTGCGGCTTCACCTTCCATACGCGTTCACAGTAGTCGCGAATCGAGCGGTCCGATGCGAATTTGCCCGTGCGTGCGGTGTTGAGAATCGACTGGCGAGTCCATGCGTCCGGGTCCCTCCAAAGCGCACTCACCCGAGCCTGCGCCTCGATGAAGGCCTGATAGTCAGCAAGAAGGAGGTAGGGATCGTGATCGTCTCCGATTCGACCTTGTCTTCGACTGCGCGATCGTAGTTGCCGTGGTTGAAGGCAGAGAAATCGAACGACTCGACGACCTCGGCCTTCCACAGCCGCAGCGTGTTACCAGTGCCAACACGGTAGCCGGAGATCGGTGTGTCATAGGCCACGCCCTTAACCTCCGTCTCGGGTATCCAGCGCACGCAATGTCTGCCATGCGCGTCGCTGAAGGAATCGGTGCGTCCCCCGAACTTCACCTCTTACGCGATTTCCGACCGAGCGATTTCCCATGGATTGCCGTTCCGCAGCCACTTGTCGGTGATTTCGCACTGCCACCCGTCGCGAATGATCTGATCGAAGATACCAAACTCGTAGCGGATCCCATAACCAACCGCCGGCACTTCGACCGATGCCAGCGAATCCATGTAGCAGGCCGCGAGTCGGCCCAACCCGCCATTGCCGAGACCCGGTTCCTCCTCCTGCGCAAGAATGCCGTCGAGATCATAGCCGAGTCCTTCCATCGCTTCGCGCACGGCCTCCGTGATGCCGAGATTCAGCAGATTGTTCGCGAGATGCGGCCCGAGCAGGAATTCCGCGGAGAGATATGCCACGCGCCGGGCGTCAGAACCGCCGTACTTTTGCATGCACTCCACACTGCAGGCAAAGAGTCGATCGCGGACCGTTAGCGCCAGCGCGAAGTAGAGATCGTGCACGGTCGCCGTTGCCGCGAGCCGGCCGAGAGCGCAGCGGAGGTTATCGAGAAAGGCCTGCTTGATTTCGCCCGCAGCGAGCCCGACACGAACGTTGCTGCTACTGCCTTTGGGGGAGTGCTTTAGGGAGTGCTTTGGGGAGTGCTCTGGGGATTTTGGGAATGGATGCCATGGTGTACCTACGACGACGCGTTCACTAACGCTGATGGTCGCCGATGTCCACAGATAAGTCTGAGGGGTCTTCTGAGGGGGTGCATCCTGAAGTTGTTCGAACAAGGACAGAAGCAAAGGAAGGATCCGCAGACCAAGACAAGATTCTTTGTTCACTTTCTGAACGTGCGATTCCTCAGGCCCCAAGGGCCGTCATCCCTAAGCCCAGGCCATCGGCCGGGTATCGATGCGCCCATTCTGGGCGGATCGACCCGCGAGCCTCGAATGGCTCCTGCCCACTTCGCAAAATGGAGGCTTGGCATCCATTCCCAGCCACGGCTTACTTTAACGAAAGCAGCCCACAAAGAAGCAGGATCGCCTATGCTAGATATTCTTGGACGGATTGATTTGGCCAGCACGCACTGTGATGGCATTTCACGCCGCGGCTTTCTAAAGATCGGCGGCATGGCGGCGGGTGGTTTGTCGCTCGCACAATTACTCGCGCTCGAGGCTACGGCCAAAACGGGTTCCTCGCACAAGGCCGTCATCAATATTTATCTTCCGGGCGGGCCGCCACACCTGGATATGTTTGACCTCAAGCCCGAGGCGCCGGCCGAGGTGCGCGGCGAGTTCAAGCCGATCAAGACCAATGTGCCTGGGATGGAGATTTGCGAATTGTTTCCGCGACTCGCGAAAATGGCGGACAAGTTCGCCATCATCCGGTCGATTGTGGATTCCGAGGGCGACCACGATTGTTTTCAGTGCATGACGGGCCGCACGCGGCGTGGCGTGGCTCCTCCGGGCGGTTGGCCTGCCTTTGGCGCATGGGTCTCGAAACTCCAGGGTGCGCGTCCCGGCGTCCCCGCTCACTTGTCTCTCATGTACCCAACCTCAAACCGGGTCTGGGGGGAGGCCGGTAACGGTGGATTCATCGGACCGGCGCACGCGCCGATGGGTCTCGTGGCCAAAGATCCGAATGCCAAAGCGGAGAACATGACGCTGGAAGGGATCCCGCTCGAACGTCTGCGTGACCGCGAGACGCTCCGCGCTTCCATCGACCGTTTTCATCGTGAGGCCGACAACACGGGGGTGATGGCGGGTATGGATACATTCCATCAACAAGCGCTGGACCTCCTGGCCGGGGGCGGCGTGGCGAAGGCGCTCGATCTCGCGCAAGAACTCCCGCACATCGTCGAGCGTTATGGCCCGGACGACCCTCGGTACCGACGGGATGGCGCGCCTCGAATGGTTCGCAGTTTTCTCCTTGCAAGACGGCTCGTCGAAGCGGGAGCACGGGTGGTATCGCTCAATTACAGCCGATGGGACTGGCACGGTGGCGATGGGATGAATTTTGTGGAATCGCGTGCTGAATTTCCTTATCTCGACATGGGCTTGTCCGCCTTGCTCACCGATTTGCACGAGCGCGGGATGGACAAGGACGTGTCGGTGGTAGTCTGGGGCGAGTTTGGGCGCACGCCGAAGATCAACAACATGAACAGCCGCGACCATTGGCCGAAGGTGACCTTCGCCCTGCTCGCCGGTGGCGGAATGCGAACCGGACAGGTCATTGGTTCAACCGACCGGCTGGGTGCGGACGTAATTGAGCGGCCGGTGAAATTTCAGGAAGTTTTCGCTACGCTGTACCACAACCTCGGCATCAATCTGCACGAAGCGAAAGTGCAGGACACTCAAGGGCGCCCTCATTACCTGGTCGATCCCGGAATTGAGCCGCTCAAGGAACTGATTTAAGGCAAGCCTAGGGTTTTCGTTCGAGCCTCCACACATCCGGCTCCATATTGTTGCCAGCCACCATCCATAACGCCCCTTGATGCACGAAGACACTCGCGGCGTGTCGCGGCTTCCAGGGTGTATTCGGGACCTCCTGCCAGTTCACTCCATCCGCCGAATGCCAGACATCCTTGCGATTGCCTCCCGCCTCATTGTACCCCTCGAGCACCCACAGCCGCCCGTCCCACACCGCCACGTCGTGGTACTGCCGAGGCGCCCAAGGTGCCGATTCAATGTGACGAGTCCATTTCACGCCGTCGGCCGAACTCCACACGTCATTGTAGAACTTGCGTGCGGGAACCTGCGGGGTCTCGTAGGTGCCGCCACCGAGAATCCAGAGTCGTCCCTGGAAGACCGCACTCCCGCCAATCATGCCTCGCGCTGACCAGCAGGGTTCCTCCGGTTTGACCTCCTGCCATTCGATGCCATCCCGTGTCGTCCACAGATCGCGGTAAAACTTTTCGTCAGCCTTCGCGAAGGCGGGCACCGTTTGCCCGCCGATGACCCAGATGCGGTCGTCGTGCACGACCGTGTAGTGTAACGCTCGCGGTGCCCATGGCGGCGTCCGATCTCGATTCACGAACTGCCAGGTCTTGCCATCCTCGGTATTCCACACGTCGTGATGGTAATACCCCTGATTCACGTCCCCTCCTACAATCCACATCTTGTCGCGATACACGACGTACCCCGCCGTGTGGCGGCCTTCCCAGTCGGCCGTCGCGTCAAACGTTTTGTCCTTAAACGTATTCGCACGGACCGGTATCCATTCGATGCCATCCGCGGAGCTCCACACCTCGTTGTTGCAAATGCGCGGGAAAAACTCGCGCTGAGCCCGGCCCGGATTCCAACCGCCCAGCAGCCACATACGGCCACGATACGACAGCGCTCCGGCACCGTCACGCGGAGCGAACGCCGCTTTGAGCGCTACCAGTTTCCATGCGTATTCGACAGGCTTCTTCGCGCCATCGCCTGCCGCCTGATCCGCGGCGGCGAAGAGACTCCGGCCGGTCGTGACCACGCACAACCCGAGGATCAGTGCGCTCAGGCGACTCGCTAGAAGATTTCTGTGCCGCCCAGTCAAATTGTGCGTCGGATTCATGGTGTTCTTGCTCCCGCTGGTTTGTAAAAGTAAGGAAAAGTAATAAACCAATGACAGGTTTGATATCTGATCACCACAAATAAGCCGGTCACTTTTTTATCACGGGTGTAGGACAAAAATGGCTCGTGTTCGTCGGCGCGCCATTCCTGCCGTCCCGGAAATAACTCGGATTGCTCCCCAACATCCTCCGATACTCCTCCTGTGTTACCTCTTAGTGCCCCCCATGACACGGCGCGAGGTCACTGCAGTTTCACCGGCATCTGACCGACACGGTCGTGCAACTGGGAGAGCAACTGACCTGTCTGTTGGCCGGAGATGTCACTGCCGAGCTGGATGGTGCGACTGGCGGTGACCCGGTTGAGCACCGCGCAGTACTCGCTGTTCGCCATGATGCCAAGCAACTCGCCAGTCTTGGTCAAAACGAGGTCGCCGCGGGAGGGATTAAACTTCCCGAATAAGCCCCTGATGAGACTACGATCGAGTTTCACGTAGTGGGGGGTTGTCGGGTCGATTTGGAATCTGCTCTCGCCGTAGTAGCCTTCGTTGGCTCCCACGATGACGGCCTCCTGGAATCTGAACGGATCTGCGGCCGCCTGATAAATCTGCACATTGAATTGTTTCGCCTGGGCCAGACCGATTGGCATCACGACAATGCGGGGATCTTCGGCTAGAAAAGACAGGCGGACGCCGGAGAAGGCCACCTTGCCGCGGGAGAGAATGACGGACAGCTTGTTCCAATCCGTGCCAGGATTCCATAAGGTCAACGGCGTATCATCGACGTGGAATAGCAGGTAGTTCTGTGCGCCTTCGGTGAAGATGACGCACTGGCTGGTCTTCTCCTTGGTCACGTCCCGGCCAAAATATCCGGCCCGCAGGGCATCGAATTTAGCGGTGATTCGGTTGCTGAGGAATTGGCTATAAATGGCGTTCGGAGCCAACGCACGGTTGTCACGGAGTTCCTGGGTCAATTCGACGGACTTTTGGGCGAGTGAGGCGACATTGGTCGCCAGCGAGGTGGCGTGCTGCTGGAGCTTGGCTTTGTCTTCACGCTCCACCGCCACGGTGCCGCGCAACTCCGCGACCTGCTCGCGCGTTAACCGCTTCTCAACTTCGGAAACCTGGAGCTGGGCGTTCAACTGCTGCTTCTCGGCCAGCGTCATCTCGGCGGCCCTCTCCGTCGCCGTCAGTTTTAGCTGCAAGGACTCCGCCTCCCGCTCCTGTCGTTTCAAGTCGGCTTGCAAGGACTCCAATTTCGTCTTCGAGACGATGTTCTCCGTGCTGGCGGCCGCCAGTTTGCTCTCAATTTCCGTCAGCCGGGCCTGGGCGACGGAAGCCTGCACCGAGAGGGCCGCGCGCTCCTGTTCAAGTTGCCGGGCCAATTCCTCGGCCTTGCGCAGGCTCTCTTGGAACTGCCTCACTTTCTGTTCGTGCTGAGCCAACGCTTGTTCCGAAGTCTGCAAGTGAGCCGTCAACTTTTCCCGAGACTGCTTTTCGTCCTCGAGGGCGAGCTTGAGCGTGCCGACGACATCCTTGTCGCCGCCCGCGGCCCGGATCCCGGCTGCGGTGCGGGCATCAATCTGGGGCGACCTGCCGGAGTCGACGTTCGAGAACGCCACCAGGGTGACGAGCAGGAAGTCGCAAAGGATGATGAGAATCGAGCGGTTCATGGTTGCACTTCACTTTCCATGATCAACTGCCGACGCAGCGGGCGGACATGAAAAATCTTCAATACGGACACGAAGATAATTCCGAAGGACGTGGAAGCATAGGCCATCATGGAAATTTTGCCAACGCCAATGGACATGAGGATGAGCGAAAGCACCGAACCGACGAAGCCGACATAGAGGCCGGCGTCGAAAAGCAGATCCTCGTTCTCGATCAGTTTCAGTTTCATGCGCGCGGCCAGCGGTTGCCGGCGGATTTCGGACAGCTTGGTCAGGCACCAGAGGTAAATGAGCACCTGGATGACGAAGAACACGATCAAGGAGACAAGACTAAGTTTATTCATTTGAGATGTGGTGAGGGGTTCGAGTGTGATTCCGGCCGCAGCCGCCAAGTTCGGGATCTGAAACCGGAGGGAAAACTGAGACGCCTGGCTGGGCAGGCCTAAAAAGGGCTCGATAGCAACTGCCACCACGAAGGCGAAAACCAACGCGAAGACGCCATCCGCCGCCAGGCGGGCGCCGAGTTGAAGATCGAGGGCGGCGGTGATGATCCCGATGCCGTGTGCGATGCAGAAGGCGGCGAGCAGGAGCAACGCATACTTGAAGAGGAGCGCAGCCACATGCGAGGCCACCGCCATCGGAAACAGTCCGAAAAATACGGCCCGGAAAGGATTATAGCCGGTGACCTGCTTGCGGACTCCGGCGTAGTAAACACGCTGCTGCTTCTTGACCAGCAGTTCGACTGCACCACGGCCGCAGCGCAAGGCGAAGTTGACGTCGTTCACACCCGTCTCCGGGAAACGGGCCAAGAATTTCGCCACACCGCCGGCTTGCCCCGGTGAGAGAGCGGCAGCAACGATGTTTGCCGGGGAGTTTTCATTGGCCCGGACGGCTTCCGCGAGGTCACGCAAGGTAGCCAGCCCATCGACCTGCCGCAACAGTTCGGTGAGTGAAACCCAGTCGAGCCGCCGGCCCAGCGAGAGGAGGTCGAGGTAAACCAGTTCAAGGGAGCCGGAATTGTCCCCCTTGTTCGCGCGCATGGAGAGCCACTCAAAGGCATCGCGGAAGGCGGGGCTGAGAAAATCGCCCTGATTGAGCAGCGCCGCCGTGAGGATCGCCGCCTCGAGCGCCTGCCCGCCGGAGTTGACCGCCGCCGGAAAATGAACCGTGTTGGTCAGAATGCGGTTTCGCAGCATCTGCTGCACGCCGGGACGGCGGCTGGTTTCCAACAAAACCAGGGCCTTTTCCCGGGCGACGCGTCGTGCGAGAACATCAATAATGGGGCTAGGTTCCGTAGCGTCAGCCAGTCCGAGATCGATTTTATCCAGCAGGGGTGTCGATCCGCCGAGGGCGACCAGAGAGGGGTTTTCGTGGGAAAATCGGGCGACTGCTGCGACCAACTCATCACTGCGGGATACGCTTTCGGACTGGGCGGCCCGCAGAAGCATCCAGGCCGGGCCGAGTTTTTCCAGGCTCAGATACGTGAGGCCATCTTCAATGATGCTGGGGGCAACTGCGCCCGCCTGACCGTGCCCGATTTGTTCGAGGACGTCTGCGTCCACCGCGCAAAAATGCGCGGGAACCA
This sequence comes from Akkermansia muciniphila, assembly GCA_945861565.1. Lineage (GTDB taxonomy): Bacteria > Verrucomicrobiota > Verrucomicrobiia > Limisphaerales > UBA9464 > SIBK01. The sequence continues at coordinate 42,332 of CAMAUY010000007.1, read as the reverse complement.
GCAGCGCACAGCCGAGAAGCAATACGCCAAAAATCCCACAGGCAGCCATCCAATACCGTTTCATTAACAATACCGTTTCATTAAGCTTCCAAAGTTAGAACACGTTTAACCATCACCGGTTTAACCATCACCGTGAACGGCACAAATCGCGCGCCGCCTGAACCGACGCCGCGCCGGTGAATCAATCATGACTGATTTCACCCCAGGTTTGCCAGCGGGACTTTTGCCTTCAATTGATCCGTAGTTTGGTATCCTCGGGAAAAGGGGGGCCGAGTCGGACATCTCCCTTGAATCCGGGTATCCGCACGTGCATGGATTTTGTGTCCCACTCCCACGAGACGACTCCGAGTTTGGTCGGAAGTCGGCCCGCCTTCAGCGTACCCTCCAGCCATTCGGATCGCACGCCAGCCCCCACCACCAACACGGGTTCTGGTCCCGATTCATCCACATACGCCAACATCGCCAACTGCAGGAGCAACATTTCGGCTGCGGTCCAATAGTGCGGCGTCACATTGGGAGGATCCATCCATCCACGCACTCTCTCCCATCGACGGAAGCTGTTTTCTTCGCCGGTCCCTTCCCACCAGGTGAACAGTCCGGGCGAAGCCTGATTCGCCCAAAACCATTGTAAGATGCTCCAAGTCCGGTCTATTTCGCCGAGCACCAGCCACTGGTTCGCCTCGGCGACGTTAAAATAAGTCCAGCGGGGGCGCTCCTTGTATTGATCGTTCCGATCGTGCACCAGCCGCCAATGTTCCAGCAGGGGTTCGAAATAGTGTCGCGGATCGTTAACCACCCACGTCGGATGCAGTCCACAGATGAAATTCCGTTCATTGCCGTGCCGTTCCAAAGTCAGCGCCTTGTTCCAGGCCGTTCGCAACGCCCTCGACTCGGTAGCCCATAACTCTGCCTTGGCGGGTTGTTTAAGACGGCGAGCCAAATCGACCGCTCCCTGAAGACCCGCATAGCTGACGGCATTGACATAGAGGACCGGGCGTTGCCCATCCATCTTCCCCGTAATCAATCCCTCCGCCGCAGAATCACACACCAACTCAGGCCGCATCGATTCTGCCTTCCCCGGCACCAGTGGCCCATACCAAGGCTTTAGGATCGGCCCGGTCGCATGCAGCATCTCGTCGATCAACCCCATTTTCCGCTCTACCGCCGGCCAGATCTGCTGGTCGAATCGCGGATCCCTCAGGAGAGCAGCCACTTCGGTCAAAGCCCAGGCCGCAAGTCCCGGACCATCCGCTTCCGATCCGAATCCTCCAAAAAAATCGTGTTCTATGAAGGGCACGCAGAGCTGCCGGGCAACGTCCAATTGACCCGCCCGCGCCAAGGCGACAAGGGTCATCGCTCCGTCGCGCAACCAGTTGAGCGGATAGTTGTTGGGATCCCCCGGGCGGGTTTCATTTCGCACCAGACCCATCATCAGGTGCGCCACCTGTGCATCGAGGCACTCCATGAACTGCGCCTCCGGCAGTTGAATGTCCAGCGCCGGATTGATCCGCTGAAACTTTAACGAACTAGCCGGCGTTGACGGCGCCTCAATTTGCAGACCCGCGGTGTCACCAAATCGAAACAGGGCCCTTCGCCAAGAACTTTCACTGGCCAACCCCTCCACGCCTTCGGCAATTTTCCAAGTCTCACGTTCCCGACGTACCACCACCCGGTTCGTGCCGTCTTCTTCATCCAAGATAATTTCGTTCGGCAACGGGTTCGGCGTCACGCGCCAGTAATCATTGATCACCAAAGATTTTCCGTTCCAATGCAGATTGGTCAACGCCCCGCCCGCGGGACCCGGACTCCGAATCACAATCGCGAGATTTCCCACGGTTGCCTTCGTTGCAAGATTCCAGCCCGATCTTCTGGCACGACTCCAGGTCGCCTGAAACTGCTTGGTTCGAGTGAATATCCCGGGAACGTCCTTCGCATTCTTCCACACCAAACGTTGTCGCACCTCTCCGATCGGCACCGTGTCTCCGGCGGCAATTCGCCGCCCGTTTTCGTCCTCCACCTGTATCGACACTCCAAAGCTACCGAACGCGGGACTGAACCCGGCACCGGGCTCGTGATAGGCCTTCGAATCCTCGTCCGATCCGGGCACCGCCAAGAGAACGTGCCCCTGGCCCCGGGGCCATGGCTCGTCGGGCCGGCGCTTCATCTCGTCGCGCATCGCCTGCCGGCCCGTGCTGCCGGCCACCAGAGTTGCAATCGTCCCGAGCAGGACGCACGACGTTCGAAGCAGCATGCCCTCCATTCTCCGGGCTCCACAGCCGACTTCAATCAATCTTTGAACTGACACGCGTCAGTCTCTCGATAAAGCTGCCTCCCCATGTTCACTGGACTTGTCGAGGAAACGGGCGTCATCACCCAAATTGTGCCGGCCCGGGAATCGACCCAACTCTGGATCCGTGCCAAGGTCTGTAGTCGGGGGACTCGGATCGGTGACAGTCTCGCTGTCAACGGCTGTTGCCTGACCGTCGTCGCCCGGAAAAAGGCACCCACCGGGGTTGCCCTGCGATTTGATCTTCTCGAAGAAACCTGGCGACGAACCAACTTTTCCGATGCAACCGTCGGGGCACGAGTCAACCTGGAGCGGGCACTCGCCGTCGGAAGCCGTCTGGGCGGCCATTTCGTCACCGGCCATATCGACGGAACCGGAAAGATTTTACGCTGGGAAAAGGTCCGTAAAGATCACCTGCTCGAACTCGTGACACCCAAGGGGGTGCACGATTACCTGCTTTATAAGGGCTCGATTGCGGTCGATGGCATTAGCCTAACGGTGGCGGCAGTGACGCGGTCTGGATTTCGGGTTTGGATCATTCCGCACACATTCCAGGTTACCGCTTTATCGGAACGTCAGATCGGCGACCGGGTGAACCTGGAGGCGGATCTTTTGGGTAAATACGTCCGGCAGTTCACGGGATCAGGTGGAGATCAGTTCCGGCACCCGTTGGGCATGGGTCACACTCGAGTCGGTTAGAGTTTCTCCGCGTCCGTGGTGGGCGAAGGTCAGGCGGTCATGATCAAGGCCAAGTTGGTTCAGGAGGGTCGCGTGCAAATCGGGCACACTCACTCGTTTTTCAACGGACCGATACCCGACTTCATCCGTCGAACCGTGAACATGTCCGGCCCGGAAGCCCCCGCCGGCGATCAATGTCGTAAAGGCATTCCGGTTATGGTCCCGGCCTGAACCGTTTTGAGAAACCGGCAACCGCCCAAATTCACCGGACCAAATCACGATCGTCTCCTCCAATAATCCTCGGGCTTTCAGATCCTGGATCAACGCGGCGCTGGGTTGATCGCAGGCGGCACAGATTCTTTCCAGCTCGGTTTTGACGTTGGAGTGGGAGTCCCAGGGCTGAAATTGCGGTTTGACGGGTGGAAACACTTGCACGAAACGAACTCCGGATTCGACCAGACGACGGGCCATCAAACAACGGAGTCCATAGCCCGCCGTGACGGGGTTATCCAATCCATAGATTTTACGGGTGTCGGCTGATTCACGCTGCAAATCGAGCAATTCGCCCGCTTCGAGCTGCATGCGGGCGGCGAGTTCGTAGTTTTGAATACGAGCTTCCAATTCACTTTCGCGCGGGTGATTGGCCCGGTGTTTTGTATTGAGTCGGGCCAGCAACTCGAGCTGCGCTTCCCGGGCTTCGGGCGCGATTGGGTGCGCGGGTTGAAGGTTCCAAAGGGGAGCACCCCGCGTGTTAATTTCGGTCCCCCGATGCTGGGCCGGCAACCAGCCGTTCTGCCAGAGGAGGGTGCCACTGGTGTTGTAGCCCTCCGGATCGCGCAGTACGATATAGGCGGGAAGGTTTTGATTGACGCTTCCGAGTGCGTAACTAACCCAAGAACCCAGCGCGGGTCGGCCCGGAAATATCTTGCCGGTATTAAACATCACCAAGCCCTCGGTGTGATTGTTATGCTCGGTATACATGGATCGGATCATGCATAACTCATCCGCAACGGAGCCCAGGCAAGGAATGACCTCGCTCATCTCCATGCCGCAGGATCCGCGGTGGTGAAATGCGAAAGGGGATCCCAGAAGCTTGTTGGCTTCACTGCCTTTTTGAAACTTTTCCACCTTCTCGGCGTACGTCTGGCCTTCCCGCTTCTTAAGCTCCGGCTTGGGATCAAAAAGGTCCATCTGGCTGGGACCTCCGTTTTGCATGAGCAGGATGACCGATCGAGCCTTCGGGGACCGGTGGGGCGGCCGCGGAATCAACGGGTTGGCAGCCCTACCCTCCTGGGGCAGACCTTTCCCTTCGGCCGCCGCCAGGCTCTGCCAGGCCAGCGCGCCGAAACCCAGCCCCGAAACACGCAACATCTCGCGCCGGGACATTGGAGCGCTCGACCGGGAGATAGAGATGTCGCTATTCATTCAATATATAGAAATTCACTGCTGTTGAATAGAGTCTGACACAACGAGGTCAGCGCCTGTCGCCGAACCATCGATTTTGCAGGCTCGTCGGCCGCAACCGGCGAGGTCTGTCCGCTCAAGAACCGCTCGCACCATGATGCTTCATCGGGTGCCGGCGGGCGAGACAACGCCCATTGAAACACCTTCGTAATCTTTTCTGCCGGGCTGGCGTGCGCGGTGGCTTGATCGACCCGGAGAGCGAGAGCCGCCGATTGCTCCTCGACAAACGCATCATTGAGCATCGTCAACGACTGCGAAACGACTGCAGAGGGAGTCCGGCGGGCGCAATTCATCGCCATGATCGGTTGGTCGAACGTGGCGAGAAACGACAACGGATAGTTGCGCCGCGCGAGCACATACACGCTGCGCCGGGAAGGCAGCCGGGGCGACGCCCCTTCTCTTCCCTTAAGAACCATCATCCCGTCAGGACGGTATTCGATTGGCATCGCCGGCCCCCCAATCGCCGGATCCAGCAAGTCTGCAACCGCCAGCAACGAGTCGCGGATGACTTCGGCATCGAGACGGCGCAGGCGTTGTTTCCAGAGCAAGCGGTTATCCGGATCCACCTCGTACGCCCGATCGGCGGCAGGCGAATCGAGCGCGGCTGAGGACTGAAGGTAGGTGGCCGAGGTCATGATCAGGCGCAGCATTGGCTTGATGCGCCAACCCGATTGGATGAACTGACTGGCAAGCCATTCGAGGAGCTCAGGATGGCTTGGCCGGGATCCTGCCACCCCGAAGTTATCACTGGTTTCGACCAAACCGACGCCCAAGAGCTGTTGCCACATCCGGTTAACCATCACCCGGGCCATCAACCCCGATGCGGGCGACGCGCCATCACAAAGCCATCGAGCAAGACGGAGTCGACGGCCGCTGGTCGCCCCCACCCATGGAGCCCCAGGATCGGTTCCTAGGAGTTTGTCACCCGTCGAACTCGGCCCGCAGAGCGCCGTTAAGAATCCGGCGCTCACTTCGTCTCCCGGGTTGAGATGATTCCCGCGCTGGAGAATGCGAGTCGGACTGGGCAACCCCACATCGTAAACGGCCTGTAACATACCCCAACGCTTCTTGGAGTGGTTGAGTTGGAGAATTTCTTCCTCCGCAACGGCTACTTCCGCGCGAGCGGTCTCCGCGAGAGCGGCCCGGATCTGCTCGGGGGTGGGAAGGACGGATTTCTCGAATTTGTCGGCCAGATACTTCTGCACTTCACTCCGTTTCTCCGAAGGAGTCTGCAGGGCAGACTTGAGATCGGCACGAATCTCGACGGGAAGTTGCGCAAGTTTCTCCTCGATCGACCTCGACCGAGCGGGGGCTTCGAGTTCGGCCCGCCTCTTTTCCAAGCGAGCGACGGCGGCATCAATCTCCTGATTGAATTGATCAGCCGCTTTTTTCTCAGTCGTTGAAATATCAGGAAGATTGCGATCCTTCGGTTGGAGCCATCGCTCTGGGTTGAAGGCCGGGGCAAAATGCGCTGCAAAGCGATAATAGTCCCGTTGCGAAATGGGGTCGTATTTATGGTCGTGGCATTTGGCACAGTGAAGTGTGAGTGCTAACAAATTATTTGCCACCAACTCCGCAGTTCGTTGCCACACTCCATGCCGGATGTCGGCCGTGTTCAATTCATTTTCATCGGTGTCATCCGCCACATGACGAAGAAATGTCGTGGCCGTGAGCCGGTTGATAATGTCCGGGGAGAATTCCGAGGCATTGCGCCAATCCACCGTCTCGTCACCGGCAAGTTGTTGGGTGATAAATTCATCAAAGGGCATGTCCCGGTTGAAGGCGCGGATCACGTAGTCTCGATACCGCCATTTGCCCTCGCCCAATTTCACCGTGCCGGCGTCGTTGTCGCCTCCGATTACGTCAACGTAACCCGACCAGTCAAGCCAGTGTCGACCCCAACGTTCTCCGAAGTGCTCGGACTCGAGGAGACGGTCCACGAGGCGTTCAAACCAATCGGGCGACGGATCGTCCAACCCACGTTGGATGTCCTCCGGCGTGGGAGGCAGGCCGGTGAGATCGAAGCTGGCGCGACGAATCAACTTCCGCCGATCCGCCCGGGCGGCGGGCTGCAATCCTGCCGCTTCGAGGCGTGCCAGCACAAAACGATCCACCGGGGTTGCCGGCCAACGAAGGTCTCGCGTACTGGGAACTGGGGGCGACACCAGCGGCTTGAAACCCCAATGCACGCCGTGGACCGGTTCAGCACCCACCGCCGAGTTCCAGAGCAGCGTCGCGACAACGAGGGTCAGGCACCCGCTGCACGGCAAAAAACGACGGAGTCGCGGAGAACCGCCTTTGAAGGGTCCGCAGCTCCCAAGACTCGATTTTGTCAGCGTGATAATTCGGATTGAAACTGAGCTTCGAGATGGGGCTGTCAAGGCGTTTCCCCGCACCCTTGATCCGCGGATAGGAATCTGAAAATGAGAAAAAAAGTCCTCGACGGTGCCTTTTCTCCGCGTGCAGTTGTTATATATGCTGTATTGAACACGGCCACGCAGCCCTATTTCCCAGAAGACAGTGCTTGCCATGAGTATTGAATTCGTCGCCACCGACGAAAGGGGAGTGGGAACCGCGGATAAACGCCGATCGACCCAGATTCCAGGCCTATTCTATCCGCGTCAATCCGAGTTCATCCGCGGTTCTTCTTCGCGGCTCCTTATCCGCGGATTTGGGCCGCATGCCTCGTGCCCTGATCAGGGGTTGAACACTGCGTGAGTCCTCCCTAGGAGGGGCGACAGAGCTGGAGGAGTGCGCCTTGAGCCAAATTCTCTTTCGCCCCTCCGGGGCTTGCGTGCGGTTCACCCGGAAACCCACGGCTGACGCCATGGGCTACGATCTGACGGCGCTCCGCGCCTCCGGAGTACGCCACAGCCAGCCGATGCAGAAGTCACGAAGGGGGTCCCACTTTGATAAACCCCTTGTAACTACCCATTGATCGGGGGACTGTCAGAACCGACCAGAGAATTCCAAAAGAAAAAATCCCTAACCGCGGAGTGACGATGTAAACCGATTGTTTGGCGCGGATTGTCCGAGTTTCCCAGCCCGACTGAAGCCCGAGTATCGTCCGGAACCCCCCACGTAACTCACTATCAACCTATGAAACTTGTCCGCAAAGCACGGTCGAGATCAATTCGCAACGGTTTCACCTTGATCGAATTGTTGGTGGTCATTGCGATCATCGCCATCCTGGCGGGCATGCTGCTGCCGGCCCTATCGAAGGCAAAGGCGCAGGCTCTGAAAACCAAATGCGTTTCAAATCTCAAGCAGCAGGGTATCGCCGGCGCCCTGTATTTTGACGATAATAAGGATCGGTTTCCCACCCATGCACAGGGCGTGGATTACACCTATTATTCCTGGGGCGGGAAAGCCGGGATTCAGGCGCCGGTCACCGGTAATCAGTTCCGATTGATTAATCCGTACATTGTCAAGACCGGCGCCGTGATGACCAACGAAGGGGGAGCCGCCCTGGCGTTCCTGTGTCCGAGTGACAACGGGGCGAAGAAGGGTCACTGGCCGAAGGATTTGAAGCCCTCCGTGTTTGATCAGGACGGCAGCAGTTATTTCTACAACTGCAGCGCGAACAATAACGATGGTAACAAAGGATTGTTTGGCAAGAGAACGTCTGACATACGGAATCCGAGCAGGGTAATTCTGGTCAATGATTTTTCGTTCAACTGTTATTTCGAATGGGTGTCCCGAAGGGCGGTGTTTCAGTCTATGTACTGGCACGACAAAACCCGGCTGGGAGGCGGGAATGTGCTCTTTGTCGATACGCACGTGAGTTATCAGCAGGCCACCACCGACAAGCCCGACTTTCAGCATGGGGCATCGTGGTCATTCGTGTATAACGACCCTTAGCGGATTAAATAATAAAAATAGGCGCCGAAAGGATGCATTCGAACCTGCACTCCCTTCCGGCGCCCTCGCCCTCTGCACCGGCTGGCCTACTCCGATCCGGGATGCGGCGGCCGATTGTCTCCGCCCCCGCCCTGTCCGCCCTGTCCACGAGGCCCATGACCCTCTGAGCCGTGTCCACCGTGTCCACCGTGTCCACCGTGTCTACCATGTCCTCCGGGGTGTCGCGGGCGGTATTCGTCACGCGTGATTCTTCGGTCACCATCCTGGTCCAGTATCTTCAGGGACTGACTGGCTCGTCCGATTTCGAAGGTGTCAATCGTGCCGTCGTGATTAAGGTCGAGCGCATGGAGGAGGGGGTGCATCGGATGCCGCCCCCCGGGGCCCTGAGGTCCGCCCGGTCCACCCCGCCCACCCTCGGGACGAGCCGGCCCACCCCGTTCATCGTCCAGTTTATTCCGTTCCCCCTCCGGACCGCCGCCGGGAGCAACCCGTCTACCGTGGGGTCCACCCCGCCCACCCTCTTCGCCCTCTCGACCTCGGGGCCCACCGCGACCGCCGTGCTCGGCCTCCGGCCCATCGGGCCCACCGCCCTCCGCTCTCGAAGCTCGCTGACCTTCTCGTTCTCCCGGTCCACGCGGGCGGTCAGGTCCGCCTGGGCGCTGCGGACGTAATTCCTCGCGCGTGATTTTACCGTCGCTGTTAATGTCGAGGGTTTTCAGGGACTCGCTGGCCTTTTCGATTTCGTCGGCGTCAATGACGCCGTCGTGGTTGGTGTCGTGCGCGAGGAGGACGGGATTCATCGGGCGCTGCATGGCGGGCCCACCGGGGCCGCCGCGCTCCCCGTCGGGGCCACCGCGACCGCTTTCGTGACCGGGGGGGCGTTGTCCACCCGGGCGGGGATTCCCATCTTGCGCAGAGACGAGACACGTTGAGACGCTCAACGCCATCGTCAGAATGAGGACTTTTGTATTCATGATGTTTTGCTTTCGCTGTCACTTCGCCGCACCTGCCGTCTGCATCACCACGATGCAAAAATGTTTCCGGCCGGAGCGCAGAAAGACTTGTCGGCCCGTGAGCGCAGAAGCAGCAGGCGGAGGCGACTCGTCGTTTTCATGAGGCCACGTTACGCGAGGCAACCTTAAGAGAACGTGAAGCGGCAAAAAATTCTCTTTATGCCGATTTTTAGCGGACTGAGTTATGCTCTCGCTCGTGAAGCGGCTTGGTTTGTTGTCCACGAAACCCAAGTGAAGGCGTTCGGACGTTCGCTCACCCATTGACATGAGAATCCTGATCATCGAAGACGAGCCTGACTTGCTGCGAAGCCTGACGATGGCGTTGCGTGATGAAGGCTACGCTGTGGACACCGCTGCGAACGGTGAGGACGGCCTTTTCAGCGCCGAGAGCATTGCCTATGACGTCATCTTGTTGGATGTGATGCTGCCGAAGCTGGACGGATGGGGAGTGCTGCAGCGCTTGCGCAAGACCCGTAAGACACCGGTGCTCATGCTCACCGCACGCGACACATCGCGTGACCGCGTGCGAGGCCTCGACACGGGAGCGGATGACTACCTGGTGAAGCCGTTTGACCTCCCGGAACTGCTAGCCCGCCTGCGTGCTTTGATCCGGCGCACATCGGGTCAGACCACGACGCGGATTGAAATCGGAGAGGTGGCGCTTGATACGGCGGCGCGCTCGGTGACCCGTGCGGGCGCTCTCGTCGAACTGACCGCCCGCGAATACGGACTGCTTGAATACCTGATGCTCCACCGCGGCCAAGTCGTCACTCGAACCGCGCTTTACGAACACTTGTTCGACGAGGACGACAGCACGCTCTCGAACCTGCTCGATGTACATGTTTCCAACATGCGCAAGAAGTTGGGGCACGATTTTATCACCACCCGACGAGGCCACGGATACTGCATTGAAGGCTGAACATGATTTTTCGCTCCATCCGTTGGCGGTTGCAACTCTGGCACGGGTTTATCCTACTCGCGGTTCTGGTTGGATTCGGCTTCACGGCCTACCGACTGCAGTATGCAAATGAACTTCACCGCGTGGATCAGGAGCTCCAGCAACGACTCGGGCCGGTGCTGGAGGGGTTACGTCGCCCGCTACCCGGCGAGCGCGGGGGCCCCGGTGGGCCTGGTGGGCCAGAGGGTCCGCGCGGCGGTCCAAATGGCGCGGGTGGTCCGCGCAGACCTGGCGACCCGCGACCGATTGACGGTGCGCCGGATGATCGGGGACGTCGGGGGCCGCCGCCTCGTGAGGCAGGGGGAGGATTTCCAGCACCGCGAGAGTTCCGGCTCGGTCCTAACCGTGCGGGCCTCTTCGAAGGCGAGATCAACCCATTCTATTACGTCGTCTGGCTTCGCGACGGAAGTGAACTGAGCCGCTCCGCCAGTGCGGCGTCCGATGTCTCGCGGCCCGATTTCATCAGGCGGCCGGTCCCGACGGTGCGAATGCGCGGAACGACCCGTGAGCTTTACCAGTTCACCCCGCCTGGCGAATGTATCCTGGTGGGTCGCTCGATCGGGCCGGAGCTTGCGAGCCTTCGCCGGCTTGCGCTCGTGCTTTCGGCTCTCGGCTGTATCGTGCTCGTCCTGGGACTTGCAGGCGGCTGGTGGCTCGCGACCCGTGCCATCCGTCCGATTGGCGACATCAGCGCCGCGGCTGCGACGATTGCCGGGGGCAATCTCTCGCATCGAATCAACACGGAAAACACCGACGACGAACTCGGTGAATTGGCCGCCGTACTAAACTCGACCTTCGCTCGCCTGGAGGGCGCATTTGCCAGGCAACAACAATTCACTGCCGATGCGTCCCACGAACTGCGGACCCCGATCGCCGTCATTCTTTCCCAGACTCAAGCGACGCTCGCCCGCGAACGGAACCCCCTCGAATACCGCGAGACCTTGGAAGCATGCCAGCGCGCCGCTCAACGGATGCGCCGACTGACTGAGTCATTGCTCGCTCTTGCCCGCCTGGACGCCGGACAGGAATCTTTGAAACGCGAACGAATCGACCTGAGCCAGACCGTGCGAGAGAGCCTCGAACTCTTACGCCCGCTGGCCGAAGATCGCCATATTCGGATCCACTCTGAACTCGCGACGACGGAGTGTCTGGGCGACTCCGAACGTCTTGCGCAAGTAATCTCGAACCTGTTGTCTAACGCCATTCTCCACAACACGAGCGACGGGGAAGTCCGCGTGGTAACTCGGAGTGAAAATGATTCCGCCCTCTTGGTGGTTGCCGACAAGGGGCCGGGAATTCCCGCGGAGGATCTTCCTCGAATCTTTGAGCGTTTTTACCGCGCCGACAAATCCCGCACCGGCGCAACCGGCGGAACCGGCCTCGGCCTCGCGATCTGCAAAGCCATCGTCGCTGCGCATGGAGGCAGCATCGACGTCTCCTGCCCCGTCAGCGGCGGCACCATTTTCACGGTCCGTCTGCCGTCGGGTGTCCGTTAAGCCGGCTGCCCCGCCCAGCGACGGACGATGCACAATAGCCCCATCACCGCGGCAACGGCGGCGAGAATCGCAAACCGTGCGGGAAGCGATACCGCGACAGCCTCGGCGGCTTGAAGAGTGACGCGAAGGCTGGTCTTGGTTTCCACCTGGACCGACCGCGTGAAGATCAGGCTCCGCCCCAACTCGGGAACAGAGGCGCGGATAGTCGACGGAGTCGCCGCCGTGGCTTCCTGCTGTAGGATCAGGCGTTCGACCAGGCGCGTCTGCACGGCATTATCCTCGGCGGAGTTCCGTTCAAGCAACTGTTTCGCCTCCTGCTGGGTGTAGGCGATTTCCCGTCCATCGCGCAGACTCCGCGGTGCATTCGCCAGCGCGGAGGGCTCACCCGCGCCGCGAGCCTGGCGCACATTGAGGCCGACGAGGGCTTGCTGTGTTTTGAGGTTATGAAGTTGCACGCGGGCGTCCTCATTGAACGCATTGTCGTGCTGAGAAAGCCCGTAGGCGTTTTGAAATGCGCGGCGCGCCTGTTCTGGGTCACCCTTCTCGATGAGCGAGTTGGCCATCGAGAGGAACTGTTCCGCCTCGCGCGTCTTTTCCGTCTGCACCCCGGCTTCCAAGCGCACATACGTATCGAGATCGACTGCCATAGGCCTCGGCTCAGTTGATTGCTCCTGCAGTTGCAACGATCCGCCCCAGTTTTTCAGACGCCACTTTTCATTAAGAAGCACACGCCAAGAAATGTTCTCGAGCGGCAGGTCAAATTCCGGCCCCAGCAGGGACAAATCCAACGACCGCGAACGTTGTCGGCCAAAATTAGAAGCGTAAAAAAGCTCCACTGCCAACGGCTCGCCCGTCCTCGAGTGTTGATCGAGGGGAATTAGGATGTGATCCGCTTCACGCCACGGCCAGACGCTTTTCTGGCCGACGAAGGCAAACCAGAACCGCGACTGATCGGGCAGCCGGAAGCGCAACTGCTGCTGATCACCCGGGATCATCGACAATCCGACGCGGGTCAACACTGCGCCGTCGTCCGACACGACCGACGTCAGCGAGACACTGTTCACGCGAGCGGGAAGAAGCTTCGCGGCATTATGCCGTTCGAGCGTAAGAGGCAATTGAAACGTCGGCTCGACCAGGCGAAACGTATAATCCGCGGACGCCCCCTGCAGATCCTTCTGCAGGGTCCGCGGGATGAACTGCCATTCCGCGGGCTGGAGGGCGGCCGGCACACCGCCGAGATTCGCTTGAAGCCGGTTTCCAGCCTGCACGGTTAGGAATCCCCGCTGCAAATTCACCTCCTGCGCCTCGATTCCCTGAACCAGGAATGTCGGCGTTTTTTCCGCAAGGGGCTGAGTAAAGTTCACCTGGAGGAGGAACTTTCCTGAGGTTCGCCGGCTCAACCGAATCTCCCAGTCGCGATAGGCCGCGTTCGTCTGGATGGCGCGCAGCAGGAAATCGGCGACCGGTTCGCCGCGGAACCGGACACCCTCCGCCGTGGCCGGAATCCGCACGGCGAGGGATTTCACGCCGGCATTTTCAATTTCATAGAGCAAATTTCCGGCCACGCGTACCTGCGCCTCATCGATGACGAGATGCTGGAGGCTAGACACCTGTGTCCAGGCGTCCACGCGCTCCAGGTCCAGTCTCAGAGACCAATCCCCTTGCAACAGTCGAAACGCGGCAACCCCCTTTTGCCGAACGCCCGCTTGAAGTGGATCCAGCTGCGTCACGCCGTCGCGGGTCGCCACCTGTAACCGCAGACCTTGCTCCGGAACCACCACCAGTTGTCCGCGCTGCTTCGAAGCCTCGCGCACAACCAACCGGGGAACTAACCAACCTTTCGCCGAACGAAGTCCCGGTCCGCTCAAGCTCAAATGAAACACCTGCGCCCCATCCGTCCGACCCTTCAGATGCAGAGTAATGATCCGTCCCGAATCCGCCTTCAGCTCGGTCCAGTGACTCAGCAAGGGACCACTGATGGACTCGACGTCGAGTCCCGCCGGCAGCGGGAAACTCAGCTTGAAAACACCCGCGCGGGTGATCGACACGTTTAACGTCGCCACCAGAACATTCCGATCTTCCCCAAGCGAGAGTGTTTGTTGCGACTCAACCCGCACGTCCGACTCGACCGCCGACACCGTGAGGACCAATGGCAGTGCGGGGTTCGAATACCGGTACGCACGCCTCACGGTGAGACCCGCAATCTGCGCGCGGAGGGGTTCCAAAATGTCCAATGGAAAATCCTCGAGATTAATCGGTGACATCCCCTCAACTCGCACGTCATCCAGTTGCACTTCCCCGCCGGTGGCCACACCCACCCGTCCCACCTGGCCGGCAGCCTCGGAAACGGAAATAAGCTCCACGGAGTGTTCCAGTGGCAACGGACCCGTCGAGGTCTGCGACTGGATCAACAGGGGAAAGGCGCGGGACTGCGCCGGGCTTAACCCGACCCGCAGTCGGCGAGTCACCGGATCATACCGCCAGAGCGAAACGACCGGTGCCAGAACGTCGGTGATCGTCATTCCCCCAGGAATATCAAAAATCAGTTCGTTCAATTCGCCTTGCGCCGGACGTATCTGCGCCTGATGCAATCCGTCCACGACGCCTGCACCGGGGACATATAATTGTGAAAGCTCCGCATAGAACACCGCTTTCTCCCGCCGGGTGTCACGACTCCGTGGCCGCCAGCCGATCCAGCAATCGGCCACAGGCGCCAGCACAAGGTGAAATGCGCTATTGGTGGAACTCGCACGATCGGTGGGAAGGACGGACACTGCGTCCGGCGCGTTGACATCGGCCTCGATTCCCGCCAGCACCAGTGTCATTCGATTCACCAGCGCATGCTGAACCGGGAGCGCGAATCCACGGTCCTGTTCCCGCGAAATCACGGGCAACTGATAGTCCAATTCGATGTCGATCATGCCTGATCTGGCGGCCATGACGCCATGCCCGACTGCGCTTCCGAACAGCAGTTGCACCAACCGGCCCGCATCGGCCGTGCATTGCCACCGGGTCAACACACCGGGCGGATGCAACAGCGGCAGGGTCTGGCCCTGGATGGCTTGCCAGCGGATTTTTGCGGTGCCATAGACAAAACCATCATGGACCCGGACATCCTGGATTGCGGAATCTGCCGTCACGGGTCGTTGCAGAAACCCGTCCGTGGATCGGGACGAAACCAGAATCGCGTCGAGGCCGAACGTGGTCGACGATGCCGCGAACATCGATAGAAGAAGCATCCAGGACACCGTGGCGGCCAGACCCGGCGACCTGTCGAGAGACCCGGCGCGTCGGGGTACCTGCCACCAGCGGCGCCCCAGAGGGAGAACGACCTCGATCAGAACGAACGCCAGTGCCAGCAAGAACAGCGTCGGTGCTCCATTGGGCGCGCGCAATGCCGACCAGAATCCCAGGAACCACGCCACGAATAAGGCAAGGCGGCGCAGTCCTCCGTCGAGGACCACCAATGCATAGGCCCCCAAAACAAGCGCCACCAACGCCGGCCAGTACATCCCAACGCGGGCCAGGAATCCGGGAACTACAGTTGTGTTGAGGACATCGACAGACTGCGGACTGTTCGCCTGCTGGATCGCAGCGACAAAGCGAAGATGTGACGGAACGGTGGTACCAAAGGACGCAGCGATTTCCGACAGTCGCGCCAGCGTGAGCGCCATTCCGAAAAATCCGATCAACCCCAATAGCCCGCCCAACACGTGACGCACGCCAAACCGGGAGACCGTCGCCCCGCTCGAATAACGCCACACGGAAATGCCGAGCAGGATAAAGGCAAGCCCCTTCCCCAGCCAGCGAACCACCTCTCCCTGCCTCCCATCCCGGAGCATACGCAGCAATCCCGCAAAACCCGACACGCCCGCTCCCGGTAATTCCGGCGTCAGCGTGCCTCCTCGGTAGATCAGAGCGCGGCCGGCATCGGGCTCCAACCGCCATTCCGACAACAGGACAGGGGCTGAAATTACCGGCGCGGCCACCGTCAGTCGGCCCGGGCTTATTGCGCGGGACGCAATCTTGATTTCCAGATCCTGCACCGCGTTCGGATCCCCCTGCGGCAACAGTGGAACCAGGTTTGTCCGGCCATCGGTCACGGGCACCACGGATTTCCCATTCACCGTCACCGACCAGAGTTCGGACCCGTCAGGCACCAACAGTCGGATGTTTGGCGCGCCCTTGCTCTTCACGAAATACCGGGCGTCGGTGATTACCTGACCTTCGCGCGACACGCGCGTCATGAGTGCCGCGCGATCGACCACCTGCCCGAGCGTTTCACCTTGCGTCAGCGGAAGGAGCTCCAGTTGGAGGTTGAACGGCCGGCTGGTATATCGGTAAGCCGCTAGGATCGGAGCATCGAAGAATAGCCGGTATTCCGCGGGCACTTCGCCCGGTTCGAGCGGTGCCAGGCTCGACGACACATTCACTCGCTTGACCTGAAACTGGTACGTACTGACCACCAGGCTGTAGCCATGCTCGGACTGCACGTCGAGCGGCTCGGCACCATTGAAACGCAAGGTTTCGCCCTGAGCCTTGAAGGGCCGCTCATAGGTTGCTAGCAGCGTATATGTGCCGGAGACCGGTGTGTGTAACTGGACAATGTAGCCGCCGTCCACCCGTTGCCAGCTCCGGACATCCCGCCCCGTAAACTCGACATTCAGATATTCGTTGGTCAACCCGATCCGGAATGCCGACACCGGTGCGCCGGAGATGACGTAATTCACGAGCGTACTGCCATATGCTATCCCTTCTCCAACCGAGAACAAATGCAGCGCATCCGCCTGGATTGACTGCGGCACACGTTCCACCGCCAACGTCGCCTGCCACGACGGATCGTTCAGCCGGAACGCTGCTTGCAGCCCGACCATTTTCTTCGGAAAAAAGCCCGTCGCGATCTCCGTCAAACCTGGGATGACTCCCGTGGAAAGACGAAAGCCGGCATCCGCCGTAATCCCAATGTGCCCGCGGGTGGACCGGGCGTTCACCACTTGAACGCGCGGGAGGACCCAAGTCGTCGCCCCGAGTGCCCCGTTCCGCTCAAGCCGTAGTTGCACCGTCTGCCGTCCCGCGACCGGTGCGCCATAGATGATTCGCAGCGGGAGATCCGTGGTGTTCGCAGGATCGGGCACAAAATAGTCGCTCATTCCGGACGCATTGAGCCGTGCGACCGCGTAACCAGGGGGTATCCGCAGGGCCAACTCCCGCAGAGGCGCCTCCCGTATATCGATCTCGATGTCCGCATCAATCGCCAACTCCGTCTCGCCGAGGTGAAAAACAAGAATTTGAGACACCGCAAGCTCCGGCAGGATGTTGTCGGCCTGAAGGCGTAACTCGATGTCACTCCCGGAAAACCGGTACGCAAAAACCTGGGACGCCGGTTGCGACAACAGAGCGCGCGTTGCATCGGTTTGTGGGAATTGTTCGGGTGAAATCTGGGAAAGTCCGCTGGCCTTCAGCACCTCCAATCGCACGGCGCCGTCGTTGACGATTCGATAGTAACCTCCGAAGCGCGTTGCGCCCTCGGGACGAAGCTGCAGGACATTTGTCGCCTGCGGAAAGGCCCCCATCGGTGTCTGGGTTTGAATCTGAAGCGGAAATTGATCTTTTTCTGCCTGATTTAGCTGGATGGTCAACCGACGATCCACGGAGCCTGCGATCGGCTCCACCGCCCACGACAGGACATGCGCCCCTTGCACCCGCGTCACTTCCCCGTCCCCGCGCAGGATCAGGCTCACGCGATTCAACTCACCCTGCATCACCTTGAAATCCAGCCAGGCCAACTGTCGCATCAGGCCGGGACTTACCGTGACCTGTGAGAATTGTTCCACGGAGAAGAAGAGAGCTCCCTCGGCTTCGGCGCGTTTTTCCTTCCAGTCCAGCAATACGTGCCCATCCGGCGGCAGATAGCCCGCGAAGGTCTCACCCGATCGCACCGGTTTGGCAGCACCCGCAAATCGGAACTGGGTGTCCGGATTCCATCCCGCAAGCGTCACGGCCGGGAGCGCGCTGGGTGCCACGGCAAAGTCCAAGTGACTCCATCCATTGGTGAGCCGGACTGACGCATTGAATTTAAGGCGGACGGCAAAGTCTCCTGCATGTGCAAAAACGCCCACAAAACGGCCTTCGCGATACTCGATGTGCCATCCGGGCTGAGCGATCATCTCGGTCAAGGCAATGCCACCCGTCAGCAACTCGATCGAAGCCCCGGCTGGATTTTGCACCCGAGCCGTGGCCGTCAGGGTAAACGCCGCCCCGTCCAAGCCCAACTGACCCATCAGCCTGAAATCCTTCAATACGACCCGGCGCGCCTCGGGATCCATGGGTACGACTTCCAACGGAATGCCATAAGCCGTGCCCAGAAACCGGAAGGCGTGCAGTGTCATCGAGTTGGACGAACCAGCCGTTGGCGGATCGGGCAGGAATCGTGGCTCCACGGGAACCAAGCCCTGGATCGCACCGAGTTTTATGTCCAGGCCGGCGTCGGCACTGATCCGGATATGGCCATTGGCCAACGACGGCTGTTCCAGGGTTAGGCTCAGCGGTGTGACCGGTTTTTGCGCCTCCATCACCGTCTCGGCGCTGACTTCGGCCGAAAATGTGCGCACTGGATCCTCGCCCTTCTCTTGCTTGCGTCTATGTAACACCAACTGTCGGACACCCGAACTCGCCTGTCGAACACTCCAATCCTCCAACCCCTGCCCTGTCACTCGCCGGATCTCGCCCTCGCCAGCAAGGACAAAGACCATTTCGCTAAGCCCGCCCTGGATCGAATCAACCTTGATCCGAAAGGTGTGTCGCAGTTTGTCCGACTCGGCATGCAGCGAATGCTGAATCGTCGCGCCGTAAATGACCTTCTCGCGTGCCTCACCCGCCTTGAAGTCGGCCTGGATGGCGAAGTGCGCATGTTCCGCGTTCACGTCGGCCTCCACCGAAGCATTCTTTGGCACCCAGCCCACGGAGGGTTCCGCCGCCTGCAGCCGAGGCCACGTGAAAAAGGCCACGAGCAGACCGATCGTATGGATTCCACGGGCAAACATTCTCCAACTCCTAGACGTGTTCATAAAGCGTGTGAGGGATCGAGTCTTGGTCCGCGAAGGGCTCGGTTCGTTGAATCATTTCCCCGAAATCGACCGCGCCTGCCCCAGCATCGCTTCGAGCTTCGAGGGTGTTAGGTCCGGCGCATAAGCCTGCGGTATACCTTCCAGTTGCCGGATGAGGACGTCCGGGGTCGCGGCTGCCGCATAGGGACTCTGCGCCAGCCATTCAGAGAAGGCGGCCGCGGATGACGCCAGGCGCAATCCTACCGGTGCTCGTTCCATGGCAACTGCCGGACCCGTATAGGGCACCCGCCATTCCTGCTCCCGATAGATGCCAGTCACCGGGTCCCGATGCCTCACCCGGACGGTCGCGATCGGTCCGTTGCCCGCGGCATCCGTCTGGACAACATAAAGGGCATTGCCTGATTCCGCCGCCGCCAACTCGGCGGCATCCACGGTGTTGTCCCGGAATTGCGCCTTCGTCAGTTGATGGCGGGCATAGCCGATTTGGCGCCAGACACTCACGCGCTGCGGATTAAATTCGACCTGCACCTTTACGTCGGCCGCCGCGACGCGCAGCGCTCCCGCCAATTGATCGGCAAATCCCGTGGAAGCATCCTCGGCGCTGTTAATGAATCCGTACCGCCCGTCGCCGTTTCGCGAAAGGACTTCCAATAAATCGTCATTCAGCCCCTCCCAGCCGATTCCGAAGCAATCCAGCGCGATCCCGCGCCGACGCCACGCCTCGACCTTGGCCTTGAGGGTGCTGGCACGGACATCTCCGAGGTTGGCCGCGCCGTCGGTCAACAGGACCACTCGATTGCCGCCCCGGCTCAGAAAGTGGCGTGACGCCGTATTATACCCCAGGTCCAAGGCCTCCTCGAGGTTCGTGCCTCCCTCGGGTGTCAACGTGCCGACGCGATCCGCCAACTCCCCGGCATGATCTCCCGTCAAGCCGTCAATCCACAAACGGGGTGTCCGGGAAAACGTCACCACGCTGATCCGATCCTGCGGATGCAACAGGCGTCCAAGCACCCCAACCGCCTCGCGAACGATTCGCACACGATCCGCCCGCTCCATTGAACCCGAGTTGTCGAGTAACAGGACAATGTTCAACGGCCGGCCGGCCTCGCGCCCTTCCGCCGCGGTGCGGACTGCAAAGCGGAGAATGTCACGATCCTGTGCAAAAGGATTCCGGGCCCGTTCCCAAGTGAATCCGACGGGCGCACCCAGCGCGGGTTCCGGATCGCGATAGTGAAACGCGTTAATAAATTCCTCGCTCCGAATCGACGCCGGCTCGGGCAGAATCCCCTTATCCAAGCTCGCCGCCGCAAGCTTGAACGACACATCGCTGACATTGAGCGAGAATGTGGAGAACGCATTTTCGCGCGCGGAAATTTCAGGTTGAGGCTCGGTTGACGGCGAGCGGACGATCGGAGCGATGTCGTCGCCCCTTTCGTTTAGTCTTTGGACTTCCAGAACGGGATCCGGTGCGGCCAATTGCTGTTTCACACTCAGGCGACCTAACTTCGCCCCAGAGGTGCGCTGGCCAGCCACGGTCTTGTCGCGGATTTGGCTGGCATTTTTTGCACCGGAGTCATCGGCAACGCTCAATTCGATCGCTGCCGGCGGCGTCTCAGGTACAAGCCGTGCAGATTCCCGGGAGCTCTTTTCGGGGGCAGTTTGTGTGCCGAATTGGTCGGCTTTCCGAAACAGCGTCTCCGGGGTCTGTTGAACGAATCTTCCCAACGCCTCGCCTTCTTTTTCAACCAAGTCCTTGGAATCAGGGACCCCTGTCAATCGTTCTTCTAATTGACGAGAAGGTGCCGCCGATGCAGGTCCAATGGGAGCGCCCAGAGCAAAGCTGTCCAAAGATCTCCGGGCCAATTTCGGTCTGGCGGCGATTCGCTCCTCGTAAACGTCCGCAGCCACCTCCCCTTCCCCCAACGCCAAACCCTGCGGGACCGCGACTGAATCGAGTCCGCTTCCCAAAGGCTGCGCCGCCGTGGACAGTTCGCGATAAGTCCCCAGTGATTCGCTCCTGGAATGGGTGCCTCCAGTTTCCCGCAGCAGCCCCTCGATTGACAATAAGCCAATCAATACCGCCGCAACGGTCATCGGTACGTACCACGGCATCCGCCCGCTCCGGGCGGTTTGTGACCCGTGCTTCGGCGTCCCCCTCGACGCGACGGCAGGAGAAGTCTTGAGGTGTTGCAACAGTCTTTGCCGACGATCCTCCGACAGTTTCGGCACAGACATCGAAACGGATTCATCCGTCGATGCCAGTGTCGCTTGCACGATGCCCATCGTGAGTTGCAACCGGTCGTGAAGTTGCTGCATCTCCGGATTTCGTCCGATTTCGCTGCGGACCTGTGCTGACTCGTCCGCCGACAGTTCACCAAGCAGTAGAGCAGTGATGCGCACCTCAAGCTCTTCGGGAGGGTGGGTAGGGATAGCGGTTTTCATGAAATAAGGCCGGCCCGTGCGAGCCCGGCAGCGAGGGATTTGAGCGAGTGATGCAGCCGGTAACCCACGTTGCCAACGGACACCCCGGTTCGTTCCGAGATTTGTTGATACGAAAGGCTCTCCGTGAATCGGAGCCGGATCAGCTCCTGGCTGGACGCGTCCAGCTTTTTTAAGCTCTCCCGCACCAATCCGGCACCTTCGTCCCGCGCGTACTGTTCGTCGGGTCGAAGTCCTGGATCCGGGAGATCATCGCTTCCATCCGGCTCATCGCCCTGCGGTGTCATTGGAATGATTTTCGAAGAGTCGCGCCGATGGTTGAGGGCGAGGTTATGCACCGTGCGATACAACCAACTCCGCGGCGTGCGCACCCCGGCCCACTGCGCATGCAGCTTCATGAATGCTTCCTGGACGATGTCTTCCGCCACATTGGAGTCGGGCAGCAAACGACGGGCATACCCCAGCAAGGGACCTTCCAGGGTTGCGAACAGTTCCTCGATCGATTCGATGGGCGGGAATTCCACGGGTTCTGCTGACAGCGTCAAAGCCATGCGATTGATTCCCACTGCAGGAAACTGCGTGTCGTCCCGATCCTTGCGATTGGATGGCTCGTCATTCTGTGCCTTCAGACTTAAGACACAGGAGTCCCGATTTCCTTAGAAGATTTTTGACTGATCTTGCGACAACAGTCGCCCTGAATTACCCGTGTTCGCCCTCCGAGAAGAGGGCCCTCAATAACGCCCTGGCTCACTAGCGTCCAGCCAGGCGCACAAAGCCATCGGCGCTCCACTCTTCGCTCCCCACCCCTTGGTGGACGAAGAAAAGTCCAGTGGGGTCATACCTTCGTTTCACGGCGGCCAGCTTCGCGTAGTTCGGCCCCCAAAACGATTGCTGCCATGAACGCTCGAAGAAATCGCTTTCCGAGACGTAGGAGCCTGGGTTTGGCGCAATCTTCAGCAATTCGTCCATCGCGACGTTGATCACCCGCGCTCGCCGCCGCGCCTCCTCCAGATCGGGTGCGGGTCCTGTCATACCCGGAAATGCCGGCGGTCCACCGCCTGCAATGATCGCGAGGGCGAAAGCATCCAGCACTGCGGGATTCGTGGCCGTGTCGCGGGCCGCTGCCAAGTCGTCCGCACCCGCACCGGCGAGACCCTTGTTAAAATGGAGGGAAACTCCCCAACGCTGACCGCTGGCAAAGAGCGCTTCCGCCAGGCGGCCTTGTGATTCCCGTTTCAGCAACGAAGCCGGCAGCCAGGCGGATCGATAACCGTGGAGAAAGTGACCAACCTGTCCCTGGTCGCCCGCCCAAAACACGTTGCCTTCCGGCGCGCCTGGCCGGTCATCGACGACGATGAATTGTGGAAACTTTTTCTTCAAGTAGGCGGCGTCCCAGAAACGGCGAGCGGGAATGTCCACCACCTGCAGCGGCTCTCTGAACGAAAACTCTTCGGGTGAACCCGTCACCCAATCCACCAGCGGCTGCCAGATTCCTTCGGCCTGTCGACGATCCAGTCCCTGGTAAACCATTGAAATTCGGACTTTGTTCCCCGGCTCAAAAATTATCTGCTCGCCCCAATGCCGGTTAAACAGTTGTTCCTCGTAGAAACGGACAACGCGGACAATGAGCCGCCGGCAGGCCGCATCCGACCTGGCCTGAATCGTTCCGAACACTCCACCAAAATACTCAGGAAGTTCCCGCGTCCTGAGTGTTAGCTTCGTTGCCACGCCGAGACTGCCCCCACCTCCGCCTTTGAGGCCCCAGAACAAGTCCGGGTTCACGCTGGCATTGGCGACGCGAACCGTTCCATCCGCGGTCACCACCTCTGCTTGCAGCAGTGCCGCCGCGGCCATTCCATAATTCTTCGAAAAACTACCGAACCCGCCGCTTTGGACCAACCCCGCGACGCCAACCGTCGTGCATCCCCCGCCTTGAACGTAGCGACCCGCTTTCGTGGTTACTGCATCGTAGGCCTCTTTCCAAATCGTGCCCGCCCCAACGGTGACTGCCGGCTGGGGTTTTTGAATCCTCGCGCAACCCTGCGCAACGAACGCGTCGTGCAGGACAATTTCATTCATGGCCCGTGTCCAGATGAGCAGGGAATCCGCCGAACTGGAGGTGCCCTTGTAGCTGTGGCCGCCGCCCTTGACGACCAGACGCAGGTTTTTCTCCTGGGCAAAATTCACCGCCGCAACCACGTCTTCCACCTTCGCGGCCGCGACCGCATAGACGCTCGGCGCAGACATCCACCCATCCACCCATCCGGAAGTCTGCGTCAGGCCGGGTTGGTCGCCGATATAGTAGGGATTCTTCAGCCGGTTAAGAATTTCCAGGCAAGCCGCGCCGTTAGGATCCTTCGGACACGCGGCGAATGGCGGCTCGATCCGGATCAAGCGTCCTTCAACGACTCGCTTCAGTTTGCTCCAATCCGTCTCGGTAGGCCACGACGAGTCCCCGGGACGGACGCGCCGAGCCGGAGACTGCGCGACTGCTCCCCTGGCGGAATGTGTCAGCGCCTGGGACGCAACGACGGGAAGCAGTGGCATCACCGCAGTACTTTTAAGAAAGCCCCTTCTATTCATGTAATTGAGTAGAAACAATGCTCTGCCCGATCCGGAAGCTCAAGCAGGCGTTCCCATGCGAATCGCATGCTATACCGCCAATGGATTTCGGTTCAACCCATGCCAAATCATGGACTGATTTTTGACAATATTTAACCTGTCATTTTTTCTGCCCGATGATCCGGCGACGAAGGCGTTGCTCGACTTTGTGACGGAGGTGGTCACGAAATGAAGCAACGTCTGAAGAGACAATCTTTGTATTTTCCTATTCAGTACTGCAGTTCAGATTGAATCCACTACCCATGAACCGACTCCATTTCCCAATTCGAGGA
Organism: Akkermansia muciniphila; assembly: GCA_945861565.1. Taxonomy (GTDB): domain Bacteria; phylum Verrucomicrobiota; class Verrucomicrobiia; order Limisphaerales; family UBA9464; genus SIBK01. The sequence continues at coordinate 18,175 of CAMAUY010000007.1, read as the reverse complement.
CGAAGAACGAGCGCGATGGACGAGGACGATTTGAAGGACCCCATTGCGGCGCTTTCGCCCTCGTCCTCGTCCTCGTCCTTCGTCCTTCGTCCGTCGATGGCGACGAACAGCACACCGACCTATGTGCCGGGACGCACGGAGCGCGGTTCATGGTCACAATTCATGTCCATTCTTTGGAAAACTTTCCTGCCCATGAACCGCCCCCTCACCCTGCCCTCTCCCCCGCTCCGAGCGGGGGGAGAGGGTGGCCGCAGGCCGGGTGAGGGGGGTGCTCCGGAATCGCGCTCTGGAAAGCGCGCAAATCTCTTTCCTGCAACGGTTCATGGCATCACGGCGCGCACTGTTGAGTTCGGTGGATTCTCTCCCCACACCCGATGTGGGGAGAGGGCAGGGGTGATGGGCCTACCGGTGTCATGCTTTTTCCAAGTCGGTAAAAAGTCTCGCTGCGATATCAGGAATCCTGAGACTCTTTCGATCGAATGGGTTCGGCTGCCGGATAATTTCCAACGGCGGCTGTTAGGTTTGCCCTCAATTATCCCACCAACTCGCGGATCGGCTGGCAGCCATTGTCCACGAGGAAATGCGGGCGTCCGGTCAGGTCGGGAATTGTCACCTTGTTGACGTCGATGCCGAGGCGTTGGTAGAGCGTTGCGAAGACTTCACCAAACTGAACCGGGCGTTCACTGGGCTCGCCACCGAGGCGGTCTGTCGCGCCGATAACCTGGCCGAGCTTCATGCCGCCGCCTGCAAGCAGGGCGCAGCTTGCGCGTGGCCAGTGGTCGCGTCCGGCGTCCTTGTTGATGGTGGGCGAGCGACCAAACTCGCCCCACATGACCACGCTTACGTCCTTGTCGAGGCCGCGCTGGCGCAGGTCTTCCAGCAAAGCGCTTACGCCCTGGTCGAGCAACGGCAGGTCGTTGCGCGCGTTGCCGAAATTGTTGCCGTGATAATCCCAGAAACCGTAGGCGACCGTGACGAAGCGTGCGCCGGCCTCGACTAACCGGCGGGCCACGAGAAACTGCTCGTTCAACATGGGCGCGGCATCGCCGTGGATTTTTGCATCGCCCTTGCCGTAACGTTCCAGCCGCTTCGGGTCCTCGCGCTTCAGGTCGAGCGCTTCGAGCAGGCGACTCGACGTCAACATGCCAAACGCCTGTTGGTTGAAGCCGTCAAGTCCCGCCATCAGCCCGCTCGAATCCACGTCACGACGGAACTGGTCGAAGGCCGTCAACAGCGCGCGACGGTCCGCGAGCCGTTCGGTCGTGATGCCATTGAGCACCATATCGGACTTGGCGTCCGCGGCGGGACGGAAGGCATCGTGCGCCACGCCTGCGTAACCGGCCCTCGCCGCGTTGTAGGGTCGGTGCTGCATCCGTGGTTCCAGGCCGATGAAGGCGGGAACGGATGGGTCTGCCGGACCCAGCAGCCGCGACACGGACGCACCGAACGTGGGCCAACCTCCGGGGGGTTGGTTGCCTTTGCGGCGGCCGGTCTGGCACATGAAGTCTGAATGGTCATCCACCGCGTCGGAGATGGAGCGGATAAGGGTGTACTGGTCGGCAATCTTCGCGAGTTGCGGCAGATGCTCACAAATCTGAATGCCGGGAACGTTGGTTGGGATCGGCTTGAATTCACCGCGGATCTCGGCGGGTGCGTCTTGCTTGAGGTCGAAAGTGTCCTGATGGGGCGGTCCACCCGGAAGGTAGATCATGATGACCGCTTTGTGCCCCGAGCGGATGCCGGACGCGGCCTCGGCGCGAAGCAACTGTGGCAACGTCAGCCCGCCCATGCCCAGCGTGCCGATCCGGAGGAAATTCCGGCGCGTAAGCCCGTCGCAAAAGCGGTTTGATTGGCCGAGCAGATTAAGCATAGGAAACTAAATCAATGGCACGATCACGCGGCGTCGGTGACTACATCGGATGTCTCGCAATCTGTTTTTCACGGTACCGTTGGCAAGGGATTGGCGCTAGGTCTTTTTGAGGGCTCTGGCAGCACACCGTGCATCCCGATGTTGTCGGTAGAGGTTGTCGCGCTGCGACAACCCCGCCCGCGTCCAGCCGGCGGACAGGGCGCTGCGCGGTTCGTGATGCGCCTTAACGGCGCGGGGACGCCGCAGCGCGGCGTCCGCTACCGTCTCCGACAACATCGGGATGCACCGGGCAGCACACGGTGCCGGGCAAAATCTGATTCAATTCAAAAACGGGCCATTTTCTTCGCGTGCAAAATCTCCGACTAATTTCCGCTCGGCATCGGCTTGCTGTGGCATACTCCGGAGGCGCGGAGTGCCGTCAGAACGTAGCCCATGGCGTCAGCCATGGGTTCCCGGGTACACCGCACGCAAGCCCCGGAGGGGCGACAGAGCATTTGGCACAAGGCGCTATCCTCCCGCTCTGTCGCCCCTGACGGGGCTACCGTTTTGTTCGAACGCCATCCCCACGGCTCGCGCCGTGGGCTAGGGTCTGTCGCCGCTCCGCGGCTTTTCTAAATGCCGACTGTCATCGGGGACACACGCGCTAAAAAATGGCCAATCTCCAGGGTCCCGAAGGGACAGACGACAATAGCCCGGCGTTTCAACGCCGGGTTGGGCGTTATTCACGTCAGAGTCCCGAAGGGACGCCCGACGAGATGCACTCCGCCGTCCCTCCGGGATGACGACGAAATCCCAGCGCCATTGGATTGCTAACCTGCGGGAGCTTCTTGTGTTGCAGAGCCTCGAACATTTTTGTCTCCCACCCGGCAGCCCAACGGCTGGGGACGCATCCGGCGCTCCTTGAATCCGCGGGCCCAGCGGGTACTCTCTCGCCATGGCCGATCTTCTTTCCCAACTGAAACAGCAAAGCATTGTTGTCGCGGACACCGGTGATTTTTCCGCCATGCGGAAGTACCAACCCCGAGACGCCACCACCAACCCCAGCCTCCTGCTCAAGGCCTCCACGATGCCCGAGTACGCCGATCTGGTTGCCCGGACCCTCGCCGAGGCAAAACAGGAGGCGGGCGCAAGCGGGAATGGGAATCCGGTGGCGATTGCGCTCGATCGCCTTGCCGTCGCTTTCGGTCTGGAAATTCTCAAGATTGTCCCCCATCGCGTCTCCACCGAGGTCGATGCCCGCCTGAGTTTTGACGCCGAGGCCTCCGTGGTGAAGGCGCGCAGCTTGATTGCGCGATACCAGGCGGCAGGCATCGGCCGGGAACGGATCCTGATCAAACTTGCCTCCACTTGGGAGGGTGTGCAGGCCGCACGACAACTAAAGGCGGACGGGATTCACTGCAACCTTACGCTGTTGTTCAGCTTTGCGCAGGCGGTGGCGTGTGCCGAGGCGGGCGTTCAGCTCATTTCTCCCTTCGTCGGCCGCATCCTCGACTGGCACAAGAAAAATAGCCCGGGCCAAGAGTTTCCCGGAGCCGACGACCCGGGGGTGCAGTCTGTCCGGAGGATTTACGCGTACTATAAGCAGCACGGATACCGAACCGAAGTGATGGGTGCGAGCTTTCGGAGCACGGGCGAAATCATGGAGCTGGCGGGCTGCGATCTGCTCACGATCAGCCCGGCGCTACTCGAAGAATTGCAGCGCGCGGAGGGCGTGCTCGCGCGAAAGCTCGACTCCACTTTGGCGGGGAGGGAGCCGCAGGCGAAGATTTCCCTCGATGAAAAGGCGTTTCGCTGGATGCATAACGAGGATGCGATGGCGACCGACAAATTGGCGGAGGGTATTCGATTGTTCGCGGTCGACACCGTCAAATTGGAAACGTTTGTGGCGGAAAAACTGGGCTAGCCATGGGTGGCAGGGCGTGCCCATCCTTTGCTTTCCTGTTCTCTTTTGATCGCCCCATGCTCCCCGAAATCCCTCCCTACCTGCTGGCCGGTCTTCGCCGCATCAAGTTTTTTGTCTGTGATGTGGATGGTGTTCTGACCGACGCCACCGTGATCATGGGGGAGGGCTTTGAAGCGAAGCCGTTTCACATTCGCGACGGCTTCGGCCTGCGCCTGCTCCAGTCGGCAGATATTCGGGTGGGCTGGATTTCCGCTCGCCCCTCGACCGCCACGACCGAGCGAGCCAATGATCTCAAGATCGATTTCGTTCGCCAGTCGACCAAACCCAAGGTGGGCCTGATCGAGGAGCTGCTCGCTCAAACGGGCGTCGCGTGGCCAGAGGTCCTGTACATGGGCGATGACGTGGTCGACCTCGGTGCCATGAAGCGAGCGGGCGTCGCGGTGGCGCCCGCCGACGCCATCCCGGAAGTTCGTGCCGCGGCCCACTACGTCTGCCGCCTTGCGGGTGGCCGTGGGGCCGTCCGGGAAATTGTGGACTTGTTACTGCGCGCTCAGGGTAAATGGGAACCGTTGATCGCGAAGTTTTCCGAGTGAAACCCCTGTGCTCCTCACCGCTTAAGGATGGCGTTGAACTCAGTCTTGCCGTCACTGTCCAAGGAAACCGATCGGTACCGGATCGGTGCTGCCTCACACACTGTGCTGTCGCGTTCCTCCACCTCCCTGCCCGCAGGCGCCCCGCGGAATTTTTCCGCGCGTCGTCGCGATCATGTCGGGACCAGCGTGTGCGCCGTCCTGATCGCGGCCGGAATTTTGACGGGGCAAACGCCGGCCAACGCGCCTGCGGTGGGCCGGCGGCTAAGTTTCTACCATCGAGAAGGGGACCGCAATGTGGCTCACTTCACGGCCGCCGAGGCGGTTCCGCAGGGGATTTCCATCTACCTGGCTCGAAATTTTCACATGGAAACCTTCCGCGAAAAGGACGGATCCGAGGAGTTGCTGATCGATGCGCCGGAGTGCCTTTTCGACGCGACGACCAAGCGGGCCTCATCGCCCGGCCCCATCCGGGTCCGTCAAGGCGATGGTCTCTTTGTTCTCGAAGGCGTCGGGTTTCAATGGGACCAGGAGAATTCACGACTGGTCGTTTCTAACCAGGTCCACACCGTGATCCAAAAGATGTCGATAATTCCCCATTCTCCATGAGAGCTGTCCACGCAACCCTGAGCTTCGGCGGACTTCTGTCGGCCGCACTGCTCCTTGCCGAACCGGCTGGATCCAAGAATCCGGCCGCGACAAACAACGTGGACATTACCGCCCGCGGCCCGTTCGAGTACGACCTAAAGACCGGTCGGCTGCACTGGTCCGAAAACGTCGTGGTGGACGATCCGGGTTCGTTTCACCTGACCTGCGAGGACCTCGTCGCGGAACGGTCTCTCACCAACCGCCGGATCGAGGTCATCATCGCGACCTCCAACGTTGTGGTCACCTTCGTCGAGGGGGGTGTGACCAGCGAGGCCCGGTGCGGTCGAGCCGTCTATTCGGCGGCCACGGACACCTTTGAATTAACCGGGGACAACCCCGTGGTGCGCCGCCTGGAAGCATCGAGTTGGGCCGATACAATTATTTTCAATCGGAGCACGGGAAAGGTTCAGGGAAAGGGCAACCCCCGGATTCAGTTTAACGCGGGAGCCTTTCCCAAAACCAACCCGTTGGGGCCAAAATGAAGATGCAGTTCCCCCGCCACTCTTCCTCGGAATCCCATGGATGAACCCCGGCTCCTGAAAGTCGAGAAACTGGTCAAGCAATACCAGGGCCGCCGGGTCGTCAATGGCGTTTCCGTGACGGTCAATCCAGGTGAAGTCGTCGGTTTGCTCGGCCCCAATGGGGCCGGAAAAACCACGAGCTTTAACATGATCGTGGGAATCGTCCGACCCGACGAAGGTCGGGTGTGGCTTCAGGAACGGGACATCACGTCATTGCCGATGCATCGGCGGGCCCGATTGGGCATCGGCTACCTCACCCAGGAGCCCAGTGTCTTCCGCAAGCTGACGGTTGAGCAAAACCTGCTGGCAATCCTCGAAACGTGCAAGGGCTCCGCCTCGGAGCGACGCATCCGTCTACAGTATCTGCTCGATGAATTGGACCTCAGCCGGCTGGCCAAGAGTCACGCTTACCAACTGAGCGGTGGTGAGAAGCGCCGCCTCGAAATTACCCGAGCACTCGTGACCAGTCCCAAGCTGCTCCTGCTCGATGAGCCCTTCAGCGGCATTGACCCGATCGCGGTCTACGAAGTCCAGAAGATCATCCGCCGCCTGCGGGAACGGGGCCTCGGGATATTAATCACCGACCACAATGTCCGTGAAACCCTGAAGCTCGTGGACCGCGCCTGCCTGATTTACAAAGGCGAAGTGGTTTACGAAGGGACGGCCGAAAAAATGGTCAACGACCCCAAGGCCCGGGAAATCTACTTGGGCCCGGAGTTCAACCTCTAGTCGCGCCGCTGCCCGCGCCGGCGTCGGCAGCGTGGCACCCGCCTTTTAGCCGACCGCGCGGGACGTCTTCGCGCGTTGTCGTTCCACAAAGTTTGCCATGCGTTGCATGGCGATTTGCAATGGATCAAAGGCGGTCGCAAAGCAGCACCGGACAAATCCCTCGCCGCTGGGTCCAAAGGCACCGCCGGGCACGCACGCGACTTTCTCCTCCTTGAGCAAGCCCAGGGCAAATTCCTTGGAGGAAAGTCCCGTGCTGGTGATGCGCGGAAATGCGTAGAATGAACCGCGCGGCAGATGACACTCGAGGCCCATTTCGTTGAGGGATTTCACAATAAAATTCCGGCGCAACTTATATTGCTCGCGCATCGCCGCCGCCGCCGGTTCCCCGTTGACCAGAGCCTCGATGGCGGCCTCTTGTGCAATGATGCTCGCACACATGATCGCGTACTGGTGCACCTTCATCATGGCATCGATCAGCGCGGCGGGGCCGCACGCATAGCCAATCCGAAAGCCGGTCATCGCGAAGGCTTTCGAAAATCCGTGCAGAAAAATGGTGCGCTCCGCCATGCCCGGCAGACTGGCGATGCTGGTGTGTTCCCCTTCGAAGGTCAGTTCGCTGTAGATTTCGTCGGTGAGCACCAGCAGATCGTGGCGGCAGGCCACCTTGGCGATTTCCAGCAGTTGCTCGCGGGTCATGGTGCCGCCGGTAGGATTGGTCGGAAACGAAAGCAGCAACACCTTGCTTCGGGGGGTGATCGCCGCCTCGATGGCCTGGGCGGTCACGACAAATCCATTTTCCGGCCGGCAGGCGATCGGCACCGGCCGTGCGTGCGCCAGAACGACGCTCGGTGCGTAGCTCACATAACACGGCTCGTGGTAGATCACTTCGTCTCCGGGGTTCAGAACCGCGCGGAGCGCCAGATCCAGCGCCTCGCTGACGCCGACGGCGACCAGCACCTGGGTCTTCGGGTCATAGAGCACTCCAAACTTCCGTTCCACGTAGGTGCTGATCGCTTCCCGGAGCTTGAGGAGTCCCAAGTTGGAGGTGTATTGAGTGCGGCCCTGTTCCAAGGCATAGATGGCCGCTTCGCGAATATGCCAGGGAGTGACGAAATCCGGCTCTCCCACACCGAGCGAGATGACGCCGGTGGTGTTTTGCACCAGTTCAAAAAAATCACGGATGCCGGAGCGCGGAATGCCCGCAACGTGATCCGCCACGAAATTACGAGTTGGGATGGATGAGGACATGGGAGGTTTGGGACAAAGCGTTACGGTCGGGAAAGCGAATTTCCCGGGCTGCATCAGCGAACGCTGTGAAAGTTCAGCGGCGATGCAGACCGGTGGGCGCGGCAGCAGCAGCTCGGGCCGGACCGGCCAGTGCCACCCCGCCAAGGACATTGCAGGCCGCACAAGTCATCCGTCTATTGCGCGACGAGAAGCCGCCGGAAGTCAAGGCTCGGAAGTAAGGCATCCGATCCGGATCGGCCGACGGGGAAAAAGCAGTTGACCCCCGCCGTCACTCTCCGTAGCGTGCGCGGCCGATGATTTCATTCGGATCCAGCGTTGTCCACGTCGTCCCGATTGTACGGGTTTGATGCGGCCTGCGGTGAATTCCGGTTCCCAAGGTCGCCCGCGATTCCCGGTTTTGGTTGGGGACGCGGGTTTTTATTTTCGAAAAACGAGATGGGAAGACGGAACGGGTAGAACAGCTCTTGCAGAATGATTTTTGCGGTGATTGCGGACCGGTTATGCGACATACGATTTCAGTCCTGGTGGAGAATAAATTCGGGGTCTTGACCCGGGTGACGGGTCTCTTTAGTGGCCGTGGCTACAACATTGACACCCTCAACGTCGGGCCGACCCATGATCCGACACTCAGCCGAATGACGATTGTCACCCGTGGCGATAACGCGACCGTCGAGCAGATTTGCAAACAGCTCAACAAGCTCGTCAACGTTGTCAAAGTGATCGACTATGGCACCGACAAGTACATTGATCGTGAGCTGGTGCTCGTCAAGGTTGGCTCGGACTCGAAAAACCGTGCCGAAGTGGCCCAGATGGCGGAGTTGTTCCGGGCCAAGATCGTGGATGTGCAACTGAAGTCTGTCACCATTGAGATCACGGGCAGCGAGGCCAAGATTGAGAAATTCCTGATGTTAATGAAGGATTTCGGCATCCTCGATCTGACCCGGACCGGGCAGGTGGCCCTGCCGCGGGACTGATCACGCTGTCGCAACTGCGAGTCCCACCGGCGGGTCGCGGTCGGTTTGGAACGGTGACGATGGGATAAAACTAAAAACTATGAGTGAACGGATTTGGTGTTAACGGGCGGGTGAATGGATTGGTAAACTGAAAATTCTGATTTCTGTTTTTTATGGCAAAAGTATATCACGATAAGGACGCCGATTTGGGCGTGTTCAAAGGCAAAACCCTCGCTGTGCTCGGCTTTGGATCCCAAGGCCACGCGCATGCGCTCAACCTGAAGGACTCCGGCTGTCAGGTCATCATCGGCCTGTACGAAGGTTCGAAGTCCATCAAAGTTGCCCGTGACAAGGGCTTCGAAGTCGTTGCCACCGCCGACGCTGTGAAGCGGGCGGATGTCATCTTCGTCGGTATCCCCGACACGAAGCAGGCGAAGGTTTATGAAAAAGACATCGCCCCCAACTTGTCCGAGGGAAAGACACTCCTGTTCAGTCACGGATTCTCCATTCACTTTAAGACAATCGTTCCCCCACCGGAAGTTGACGTCATCCTCGTCGCCCCGAAGGGACCGGGTCACATCGTTCGCCGGCAGTACACCGAAGGGAAGGGCGTCCCCAGTCTGATCGCCATCTTCCAGAACAAGTCCGGCAAAGCACGAAAAACCGCCCTGGCGTGGGCCAAGGGAATTGGCGGTACCCGTGCGGGCGTGCTCGAAACGACGTTTAAGGAAGAGACCGAAACGGATTTGTTTGGTGAACAGACGGTTTTGTGCGGAGGGACCTGCGCCCTGGTGCAGGCGGGATTCGAGGTTCTCGTCGAAGCGGGGTACTCGCCGGAGATGGCCTACTTCGAATGCCTCCACGAGCTCAAGCTCATCGTCGACCTGATGAACGAATCCGGGATTTCGGGCATGCGCTTCTCAGTTTCTGAGACGGCCAAATGGGGCGACGTAACCGTGGGGCCGAAGATCATCGATGCCAGCGTGAAGAAACGCATGAAAGCGGCGTTAAAGGACATTCAAAACGGCAAATTTGCCAGCGATTGGGTGAAGGAATACGAGACCGGTTACAAGCGGTACAACAGCCTGCTTCGGGCTGGCGAAGAACATCCAATTGAACGGACGGGCGCCAAGCTCCGAGCCATGATGCCCTGGATGCAGAAACGGTCGATCAAAGGTGCCCAGGCTGCCTACTGACCCCTGCCCCCTGGTTTAGGCTGGGAGTGGAGCCGAACCCTGCGGCCACTCCCAGTCTCAGCCCGTCCTCCGTGAACTGCGACTGGGCGCTCTGTCAAACTCCAGTGTCAGGGTCACCCAATTGAACCGCACCATGACCCGCTCGTCCCGATGCCACTGGGGTTTCACCCTGATCGAACTGCTCGTGGTCATCGCGATCATCGCGATCCTGGCTGGCATGCTCCTGCCTGCGCTTGCCCGGGCCAAGAACAAGGCCGGGGCAGCCCGCTGCATCAGCAATCAGAAACAACACGGGCTGGGCTACGCCATGTACGGCGATGACAACCGGGATATTTACCCGGTCTACAAGGACTTCGCCACCATTGGCGGCCCCACGGGCCGGCATGCGTTCCATGGCGGCTTCGAACCTCAGTCCAATCGGCCGCTCAATAAATATGTCAGTGCCCCGGACGCGTGGCGATGTCCCGGTGACAAAGGCGATTCCCTCTACCCAGACATCTTTAAAGGCACGCTCCAATCCTGTTTCGCGGCGTGGGGAAATAGTTATCTCACTGCCGGTGGGTATGACACGTTGCGGGTCAAACACGTCACCGGGTTTTCCACCGTGCCCCCCGGCGATCCGGTCGGACGTCCGATGAAATTCGGCGATGTTGCCGTCAGCCCCGCAAACAAGATTATCCAGGGGGAATGGCACTGGTACGGCGATCGCAGCAAGGTTGACCCTCGCGGGCAATGGCACAATTATAAAGGGCAACCCCGACATAACTTGCTCTTTGGCGACTCGCATACGGAGTTTTTCCTCTTTCCACCCGAAGCCAAAAACTGGTACGCCAATTCACCCGCCGCTGATCCCTCATTCAAATGGTGGTGAGGGCCAGCGACATTAAATCCTCCTATGAAATTATCCCATCTTTGCTTGTTGAGTGCGCTGGCCTGGACGTCGATTGCAGCCGGGGCCAATTGGCCGTCCTGGCGTGGCCCGAATCAGGACGGCACTACGCCGGAAACCAAATTCCCCCTCGCCTGGAGCCGCGATAAGAATGTGAAGTGGCGGACGGTCCTGCCGGAAGCGGGAAACTCGTCGCCGGTCGTTTGGGGTAGCACCGTATTCATCACCCAGGCCTTGGGGGATGGCAAGGAGCGAACACTGATGGCTTTCGATCGGGCGACGGGAAGGAAGCTCTGGCAGAAGGGAGTCGCCTACGATTCGGCGGATCCGCGTCACAAGACCAATCCCCATTGCGCGGCGTCCCCGGTGACCGATGGGGAGCGGGTGGTCGTGAGCTTCGCGTCGGCGGGTGTGGTGGCGTACGACTTCTCCGGCCGCGAGCTCTGGCGAACAGATTTGGGAAAACAGGTTCATGAATGGGGACAGGGTTCCTCCCCGGTTCTCTACGGGGATCAAGTCATCGTTTATCACGGGCCGGGTGATTTTTCGGCCTTGTACGCGCTCGACAAGCGGACCGGCAAGGTGCAGTGGAATATCCCGCTCAAGGAACAGCACCCCCCGGAACGGTGGGATGGCTTTGCGGGTAAAAATGACGGCATGATCGGCAGCTTCAGCACGCCGCTCGTCATCCGAGCCGGAACCCAGGACGAAATTATTCTTCCCGTTGTCAACCAACTGCAGGCGTTTGCTCCGAGTTCAGGGAAACAATTGTGGCACGTCGACGGCGTCAACCCGCTGGCATACAGTTCGCCCACGTTTGGAGAGGGGACCTTGGTGGCCTTTGGCGGATATTTTGGCAGCGGGATCTTCGTTAAGCCGGGCGGGCACGGAGACCGGACTGCGGATCGTCTGTTTTACGAGCGCCGGTTAAAGAAGCACACCATCGGGTCGCCCATTGTGAAGGACGGCTATATTTACCAAGGTGCGACCGACGGCTTCGGGCAATGTTTCGAACTGGCGACGGGCAAACTCATCTGGGAAGAACGCTTTCCGACGTCGGGGGCCAGTGGTCAGACTTGGGGGTCGATGGTGCGATCGGGGGATCATCTCTTCGTGGTCAATCAGTCGGGGGACACGATCATTCTTCGGGCGGCACCTAAGTTTGAAGTGATCGCCATTAACCCGATCGGAGAACTGTCCAACTCGACGCTTGCCCTCTCGAATGGTGAAATCTTCCTCCGCACGCAAGCGGCCTTGTACTGCATCGCCGAAGCCAAACGGACGGCGGCCGTGGAGCGGTGATTCGGGTCCGTGGTCTCGAACGTGTTGACCGACGTGAACGGTCCTTCAATCCCCGGGACCGCGGGTTGAGAGGGACCCACGACGACCCTGCAACGGATTCACGACAAGTTCCGCGTTGAGCCGCTGCGCACCGTTCCCCATGCTGGCGCTCTTATGCGCACTGCCAAAGCCTCGGTCCTCGAAGCATTCAACGCGCCGCTGCGACTCCACGAATACGAAGTCCCCTCGCGCGTTGAGCGCGGCGCGGTCCTGGTGCGCACGGAGATGGCCGGAATCTGCGGCACCGACGTGCATCTTTGGCAAGGGCAGTTGCCGATCCCTTTGCCGGTGATTCTCGGCCACGAGACCGTCGGGCGCATCGCGGTGTTGGGAGAAGGTGTCGAGAATGACTGGTCGGGCAAACCGCTCACGGTCGGCGATCGCGTGACATGGAACTCCGCCGTTTCCTGCGGCCAATGCTACTACTGCGCGGTGAAGAAACAGCCGACGCGCTGCGCGCAGCGGCGGGCCTACGGCATTGGCTACCCGTGCAATTGTGCGCCGCATTTTCTCGGTGGCTATGCGGAGTTTCATTACTTGCATCCGCGCACGACGATTTTCAAACTTCCGGATGAGCTGCCCACGGAGTCCGTGATCGGCGCGGGTTGTGCCTTGATCACAGCGATTCACGGCATTGAGCGCACGGGCATTGCGTGGCAGGACAACGTGGTGGTTCAAGGGGCGGGTCCGGTTGGCATCGCGGCGCTCGCCGTGGCGAAGAGTGCGGGGGCTGGCAAGGTCATCGTCATCGGCGCGCCCAGCCATCGGCTCGAAATGGCGAAGCGTTTTGGAGCGGACGTGGTGATTGACCTTAACGAACTCCGCGAACCCGCAGCGCGTCTCGTGAGAGTGCGCGAACTGACGGGAGGCTACGGTGCGGACGTGGTGCTGGAATGCGTAGGTCATCCGAGTGCGGTCGTCGAGGGAATGGAACTGTGTCGCGACGGCGGGAAGTATCTCGTGCTCGGCCACTATTGCGACGCGGGCACGGTGGCATTCAACCCGCACGTCATCACGCGTAAGCAACTGCAGGTGTTCGGCTCGTGGTCGAGTGAGCCGCGACACTTGCAGGCGGCGATCGAGTTTCTGCGCCGGCATCAACAGGAGTTTCCTTTCCACGAAATGGTTTCGCACCGATTCACGATCGAGCAGGCGGACGAGGCATTGCGCACGACGGCAACGTGGCAGTCGGCGAAGAGCGTGATTGTGCCGGGTTGATGGCACTGCACCCACCGATGCCCGTGCATCCCGAAGTTGTTGGAGAAGGTAGCGGACGCCGCGCTGCGGCGTCCCAGCGCCGTTCAGGCGCGGCACGAACCGCGCAGCGACCCCGTTCCGTCCGCTGGACGCGGGCGGGGTTGTCGCAGCGCGACAACCTCTACCAACAACTTCGGGATGTACCACCGCTGATTCAGAGGCCTATTTTTTGCTCCCGTTAACCAACCCGGTGTGGTTAACGTCAACGGCAACACACCAAAGAGACTCCATGAAGCCAATCATCCTCGGAAGTTTTCTCGGTGCCGTAGCCATGTTCATCTGGGGTGCGGTGTTCTGGATGGGCCCTTTGCCCAAAGGTGTTGGTCTGACGGCGCGAGATGAATCTGCCCTCGGGCAGGCGCTGCGGCAGCATCTGCACGCCTCGGGCACCTACACGGTTCCGGGTCTTTCTACGGAACCGAAGCGGGCCGAGGAATTGGCGCAGAAGGGCCCGTTGGCTGTGATCCACTACCGCTCAACCGGCGGACCTCTCCCGGATCCGAGCCTGCTGTTGCGGGGGTTCCTGATCGAATGGGTCACGGTCGCTCTCATTGCGTGCCTGATGCAGATGGCCTTTCCGGTCCTGAATTCGTACAAGCGCCGGGTGCTCTTTGTGATGCTCGCCGCGGTTACACTCGCGGTCCACACCGACGCCGGGGCCGTCGCCTGGTGGCATCATGCTCCGTCTTGGGCTTGGTTGATGGCCTTCTATGATGTGTCGGCCTGGACCATTGCGGGACTCGTGCTCGCCGCCTTCGTCAAGCCGAGCCAGAATGGCGCCTGACTCGAAGCGTCCTCAGCAAATAATTCCGCACGCTTCGCGACTTCGCGCGAGTCTTCGGGTCCGCCGATAAAGACTGGAGTTTGGCCATTCTGGGCACGCGAATTGCCTCCAGAATGTAACCTGCGGCTGGGCGTATGTGGGGCAGGACTCCGTCATGCCGCTGGAGTTTGGCCATACACTCGCACGTGTGTCTCGGAGGGACAATCGACAATAGCCCGGCGTTTCAACGCCAGGCTATTATCATCATGTCCCTCCGGGACAGTCGAAAATGTCCAAACTCCAGGGGCAGAACTCCGTCCTGCCGGTTGCGGGAGTCTCTGACTGGAGAAGGTAGCGGACGCCGCGCTGCGGCGTCCCCGCGCCGTTCAGGCGCGGCACGAACCTCGCTGCGGCCCCTGTCCGCGCGCTGAACGCGGGCGGGGTTGTCGCAGCGCAACAACCTCTACCAACAACTTCGGGACGCGCCCCGTGGCGAAACGTCTCAAACAATCTCATTGCGGCACTTCGGGGTGGTTCCTAGATTGGGGCAGTCTTTCGGACATGCACGGGTAGCTCAATTGGATAGAGCGTTGGCCTCCGAAGCCAAAGGTTGTGGGTTCGACCCCCGCCCCGTGCACCAGCTTTTTTTGGCGTTTAAGCGAACGGTTGACTTTTTGATGGCACTTTGATGATAGTAGCCGCATGACAGCGAACGCGGAACCATCAAAACCCAAGTCCCGAGAATCATTCACCGTCAAGGCCGGATCCATCGAACTGTCGGTCTACAGTTACAGCCGCACGGTCAACGGCGCACGGTACCCAACTTTCGAACTCGTTTACTACGTGCCAAAAGACGAGGGCGGCCGAAAGCGAGTGCGTCGGCTGTTCTCGGACGAAAAGAAAGCCCGCAGGGAAGCTCAGGGGATCGCCGCCAAGCTGTCGCGGGGAGAGGTTGCGGCCGCGAGTGCCACCGGGGACGAAATCGCCGCCTACGGGGTTTCAGCGGGGCAGCTGAGGCCATTCGGTAAATCCGTCAGCCTCGCCATTGAAGAGTACCTCGAAGTGCTGCGCCTTCTGCCTGCAGGGGTGACAGCCAAGGAAGCCGTCGTAGATTTCGCGAAACGGCGCGCGAGCGTGCGGAGCGAGATTTCCATCGCCGCCCTGGTGGAAGAATACATCGAGGCGAAGCGCAAGGCGGGTCTATCCGATCGCCACTTGAAAGACCTTCATTTCAGGCTTGGCCGTTTCGCCAAGCAAGTTCAAATGCCGGTCAGTGGGCTCACCGCTCCGACAATCGAGAAATTCCTCGACGGGCTGGGCGTGTCCAATCGCTCCCGAATCAACGAGATTATCACCCTGGCGTCGCTGTGTCGCCACGCGGTCAAGCTGCGCTACGCCAACAGCGACCTGCTGAACGAGCTGGCGGCAATCCAAAGGCCGAAGGCCGAACCGCCGCCAACCCTTACGTGGCAACCCAACGAGTTCCGGGAATTGCTCGAGAGTGCGCCCGTTGAATTCGTCCCCTTCCTGGTGTTTGGCGGTTTGTGCGGGATGCGAACAAGCGAAATCACCCGCTCCGATTGGAGTCAGTTGACCGCCGACCGGAAGTTTATTGCGGTAATTACGCGCAAGGGCCGCACGCCGGCGCGCCGACTGGTCCCCATTTGCCCGGCGGCGCTCGAGTGGATTACACCTTACATCAAAGAATCAGGGCCCATCTGCCACACCGACCGAGAGGATAAAATCGTCTCGAGCATCAGCACTCGGATAAATGCAGACCGCGCGCGCAATGGGGTTAAGGCGCGTTTTCAATGGCGAAACAATGCCCTACGCCATAGCTACGGCACGTTTCGTGTTGCGCTCACCGGCGACATTTCGCGGACATCACTTGAGATGGGTAATTCCCCACGGATGGTCACTCAGCATTATCTGCAGCTGGCGACGAAAGAGCAGGCGGAGGGGTTTTTCGCGATTGCGCCGAGAACGGGGGTGGTGGCGTGAAAACTCCGAAATCGAAAAGTCGAACCGGAAAAGCGACCGTCGATGGTCGAACTGTGGAAAAATGGATTTTGGATCTCCCATTAAGCGAAATGGCCACCTTCAAGAGGTCGGACGTGGCCTCGGGGATGATTCTGTCGGCTGTGGGCAGGCGCGTCGTTACAAGTAACGGCGAGCTATTTCTCCCACGGGGGTTTATTGATGATCCAATGCCTCACATGAGGGGAAAACTCGAATACGTGAAAAGCAATTGCCCAGACAATTTTTTGTTGAGCGATTGTAAATCACTGCTCGACCGTGTAGACGCCAAACTTAAAAACTGGGCAAGCTTGGTGGATGCTGCGAAAAATGGAGGAGCCCCGTTCGACGAGGCGAAAGAGCGAAAAGCGCTTGTGGGGCTTTCGTATTACGCAGGAGACCTGATGGGGTATATAGATAAGCTGCGGTACGAGGAGAAGGTCAAGCACGTAAACAATTTGCGTGCTGGAAAACAAAACAAAGGGAAAAGACCCCCAAACAGGACTTGGGCTTGGCTTGATGACAATCACCCTGGGTGGTGGCGTATGCAGCCGAAGTACGTCCTTCAAATTGTAGAGGTTGAATGGAATCGACCCGGGGGCCCACTCAACGAACACAAGCTTAAGCCAGCAACTTTTGCTTCAAAATTCTCGGTTGAGAGCAGGAAGCGGAATGCCAAATAATTACCGATATCTAATATCGGTAAGCAATTTACCGATATCTAATATCGCGGAATGACGGAGGCGGAACGAACCGCTTTAGTGCGTATCGAATGAAAGATACGCCGATCATCTCGGTCCGAAGCGAACCGGACGCACTTCTAACAAAACGCCACCTTGCCACCCGCCTCAACCGGTCTGGCCGCTGGATTGAGTTTCGGGTAGCGGACGGAACGCTCCCGGCAATCAAGCTGGGCAGGACCATTCTCTTTAGCTGGCCGGACGTGCTCCAGGCCTTGTCCAAATTCCGGGTAAACTAAAAACCGCCGGCGCCCTGAGGCACACGGCGGAGATACACCCGACGCCGAGATATACTCAGGGGCCAGGTCACAGACAAGACCTATGCCCACTCAATATCATCAATCTGTCCTCGATTGGCAGGACGAGACAGGCAGACGCGGTTTCATTAGCTACGACTTCCTCGGCTGCCTGGAAAAACGCAAATCCCTCGGAGCAGGCGTCGCCGAGGAGCAGGCGGCCAGCACCGAGGAGCAGACCGAATCAACCCCTGTCGCACCGGTCGACGGCAGGAAGGGGGTGGTCCTATGAGTGCGCAATCACCCGAAGAGTATCAATGGAAATATGCCACCTGCGAAAACCAGCTAGCCGCATCCTGCTACTGGTCGGTAGTTCAACAGGAACCGGGCGCCGCGGCCTACGTTTCAATGATTCCATTGGATCTTTTCCACGACCCAAGGATTCAAGAATTCATCAAGGCCTTACAGGGCGTCTTCGTAGATGTTCGCGAAAAGGTCAGCGCTGGACCAATGGACGGTAAAACACTCGACGAATGGCTAGACATCGCGCTGGGAGCCTTCTTCGACAGCGATATTCGCTTGATGGGAATGGTCCTTCCGAAACTTGCCGACCGGAGCACCGTCGAGTATTGCGCGGGCATACCGGAGGTGTATCGGGAGGGATCGTCGGTCAACCAATGCCGGCTCTTCTGCCGCTACCTCCGCGAACTGCCCGAGGAGAAAGCGGCATCGAATCCAAGCGGCGAGGTGGCTCCTTGAAAACCCGCCCACGGCGCCGTGTCGGAATTAGTGGATCTGGCTTGCAACGAATTGGCCGCGCACTGGCGGGACTTCCGCAGACCCGCGGCCGACGCGGGCAGGGTTCGAAATGGAACGGCTCCAAGCAGGGACCAGCGGCGGAGGCTAAATGAGCAATGTGATGATGACCGCAGTCTTCAACCTCGACGTGACGCCGGCTGCTTTGAAGCTTGTGCTGCTTTCAATAGCTGACAGGGCCAATGAAGACGGCACCTGCTGGTGTGGCAAAAGGGACATCACGAAGCGCACCTCACTCGATGCCCGCACCGTTGACCGAGCGGTTTCAGCATTGCGTCAAAAAGGGCTGCTTACCGTGGAGGTGGGAACCGGATTGCACGGGACAAACACTTACAAAGTACACCCCCGGCAGGACGCCCCCCCGGCGCCACGCCCCCCGGCATCCTGTACGATACCCCCCGGCACCTTGCCCTCCACCCCCCGGCATCCTGACGCTTTGACCCCGGCGCCACGCCCCCC